>DHJP01000009.1 GCA_002404395.1 Clostridiales bacterium UBA4717 | reverse complement strand
TCATTGACAAACCTACAAAATTTAATGAAATACACAATTTTGCCAAAATGAATATCTTTCGGGCAGGTTACAAAATCAGACGGTCAGTCTGCAATACGCATACAAAAAGCGGTGTAAAAAACTCAAGATGAGTTTTTTACACCGCCGTAAACATTGTCTCAGCGGCAAAGCACCGCCGTTTTACCGCTGAAAACATCGTTTTTCTGACAGCACCGCTTTTTGATCAATACTCGGCATTTCCGACCGTGCGGGGATATGGGATTACATCGCGTATATTCGATACGCCGGTCAGATACATTATGATACGTTCAAATCCGAGTCCGTATCCGGCGTGCTTGGTACCTCCGAAACGTCTCAGGTTCACGTACCACCAATAATCCTCTTCTTTCAATCCGAGCTCGTCCATTCTTGCCTTAAGCACGCCAAGCCGTTCTTCTCTCTGACTTCCTCCGATTATCTCACCGACGCCCGGCACAAGCAGATCCATCGCCGCAACCGTCTTGTTATCATCGTTGAGGCGCATATAGAACGACTTGATCTCCTTGGGATAGTCAATTACAAATACCGGCTTCTTGTAGATCTGCTCGGTCAGATAGCGCTCGTGTTCGGTCTGAAGGTCGCAACCCCAATCAACCGGGTATTTGAACTCTGCCCCGCTCTTTTTGAGCAGCTCTATCGCCTCGGTGTAAGTCACCTTCTCATAGTCGCTGTTTGCAAGCGCATTAAGTCTCTCAAGCAGAGTCTTGTCAACAAAACTGTTGAAAAATTCAAGCTCCTGCGCGCAATTCTCAAGCACATGGCGAATGATATAGGTTATCATGTCCCACGCAAGCTGCATATTGTCGTTAAGATCGGCAAACGCGATCTCGGGTTCGATCATCCAGAATTCCGCCGCATGGCGCGCGGTATTGGAGTTTTCGGCACGGAAAGTCGGACCGAAGGTGTAAATATTACCGAATGCCATTGCATAGGTCTCGCCTTCAAGCTGCCCCGACACCGTGAGATTTGCGCTCTTTCCGAAAAAGTCCTTTGAAAAATCAACCTTTCCGTCATCGGTTTTCGGAACATTGTTAAGGTCAAGCGTGGTAACTCTGAACATCTCGCCCGCGCCCTCGCAGTCCGAACCGGTTATCAACGGAGTGTGAACATATACAAAGCCTCTGTCATGGAAGAACTTATGGATCGCAAACGCCGCCTCGCTGCGCACACGGAACACCGCCGAGAACAGATTCGTCCTCGGGCGCAGATATGCCTGCTCTCTGAGATATTCAACCGTGTGACGTTTTTTCTGAAGCGGATAATCCGGGGTCGAAAGACCTTCTACATCTATACGCTCCGCCTTGATCTCAAAAGGCTGCTTCATCTCGGGCGTGATAACAACGATTCCCGTGACCACCACAGCCGAGCCTACATTAAGCTTTGCAATCTCATCGTAGTTTTCAAGCTTCTCGCGCTCAAAGACCACCTGAGCGCACTTGAAGCAGCTGCCGTCATTAAGGTCGATAAAGCCAAACGCCTTACTGTCTCTGACGCTGCGCGCCCAACCTCCCAAAACGATTTTTTTTCCGGAGTAGTCGTTAAGACTGCCGTAGATGTTTTTAATAAGCTCTCTTTTCATTTTGCGACTGACCTTCTGGCGAAGGTCCTCCTTTCTGACTTGCCGGGTGTATAACACGGCAGTGCTGTTCACTGCCGTGCAGCTCACGCTTGCTGAAATCATGCAAGCATTACTCTTTGCTCTTACCGAGATATGCTTCCTTTATGCGTTCATCGGCAAGCAATTCCGCGCCGGTACCGGTCATCGTAATATCTCCGGTCTCAAGCACATATGCGGTATCTGCCACCTGAAGCGCCATATTTGCATTCTGCTCAATAAGCAATACGGTTATTCCCTGCTTGTTTATCGTCTTTATTATCTCAAAAATGCTCTTGACGATAAGCGGAGCCAAGCCGAGCGACGGCTCGTCCATCATGATAAGCGACGGACGGCTCATCAGCGCTCTTCCGACCGCGAGCATTTGCTGCTCACCGCCCGAAAGCGTACCGGCGAACTGCCACTCACGCTCCTTGAGCCTCGGAAAAAGTCCGTATACATATTCAATATCGGATTCAAGATTGTCATGCCTCAGATATGCGCCTATGCGAAGGTTTTCCTTGACCGTAAGATTGGGGAAAACGCGGCGTCCCTCAGGCACCAGCGTAATACCCTGCTTAACGATCGCGTCGGGCGATTTTCCGACAAGCTCAGTACCCTTATATTTTATCGAGGCATTTTTCGGTCTGATAAGACCGGCGATCGTTTTAAGCGTTGTGCTCTTTCCGGCGCCGTTCGCACCGATAAGCGTAACTATTTCTCCCTCAGGGACGTCAAGCGATATATTTTTCACCGCTTCGATCCCGCCGTAAGATACTACAAGGTTTCTGATTTCAAGCAAATTACTCATTTTCCGCCACCCCCAGGTATGCATCGATGACCTTTTGGTTCTTCTGAACCTCTGCCGGAGTACCGGAAGCGATCATTTTTCCGAAGTCGATAACATAGATCCGGTCCGAAATATCCATGACCAGATTCATATGATGCTCGATCATAAGTATGGTAACGCCGAAATTTTTGCGCACCTGATTGATAAACTCGGTAAGCTCCATAGTCTCCTGCGGGTTCATGCCGGCAGCCGGTTCATCAAGCAGCAAAAGCGACGGTTTGGTAGCAAGCGCGCGCGCGATCTCAAGATAACGCTGCTTTCCGTAAGGAAGCGACACCGCAAGCTCGTCTTTCACATCAAGCAATCCGACATCGGCAAGCAGCTCCTCCGCCGCCTTGCGCATTGCCTTTTCTTCCTTGTGGTTGAGCATAAACGTAGCCGTGAACAGATTGCTCTTACGCCTCATATGCATAGCCACAAGCACATTTTCAAACACCGTCATAGACTTGAAAAGTCTGATATTCTGGAAAGTCCTCGCTACGCCGAGCTCGGTGATCTTGTCCGGGGTTTTGGAGATCACCTCGGTGAATTTGCCGTCGTTCGTTCCGGCGTAAAGCTTTTTCATTTTGCCGCGCGGGCGATTGGATATTATCGCTTTGCCGTCGTAGTATACCGCGCCGTTAGTCGGCTCGTACACGCCTGTGACGACATTAAATACGGTCGTTTTTCCGGCTCCGTTGGGTCCGATAAGCGATACGATCTCGCCCTTGTTTACCTCAAGCGAAAGATCGTTTACCGCCACAACTCCGCCGAACTGCATGGTTATATTTTCAAGTCTCAGTACATTCTCGCTCATTTATTTATCCTCCCCTGTCGCACTGCCGCTCTTTTTCTTGGCAAACAGCCTTTTGAAAAAGCAGTAAATTCTTTCGGAGGAAAGCTCGTTTGTACCCATTATTCCGCGGCGGAAGAACAAAACTATTATCATTATTACCGCCGAGAACACCACAAGTCTGAAACCGTTTCTGGTCACGCCGGGAATGACTCCCTCGGTATCCAGAAATCTGAGCCACCATTCGGAGCAGGCAATATAGAGAAAGCTTGCAAGCACCGAACCGCTGAGGCTTCCGATACCGCCGATAACGACGATAAGCAGTATTTCATAAGTCAAAGTCGTTGTAAAGGGCTTCGCCTGGATCGTATTCTGATACATTGCAAACAATGCGCCGCCGATCCCGGCAAAAAATGAGCTGGTTACAAACGAGATCATTTTATGCTTGGTAAGATTGATACCCATAGCTTCAGCCGCGACCTCATCATCGCGGATCGCCTTGAAAGCTCTGCCGTAGGTAGAGCGGATCAAAAGCCCGATAACGGCAATGCATATGGCGGCAACCGCAAAGTATGCGGTAATATTAGTGAAGTAAGGATATTTTCTGAGCTGGTTAGAACCGTTGGTAAGCACGCCGAGTCCCTTCCACTGACAGAGGGCGCGGAGTATCTCCGCAAATCCGAGCGTAGCTATTGCAAGATAGTCGCTTTTAAGTCTGAGCACCGGCAGACCGATAATGAAAGCAAATATTGCGGCAACAAGTCCCGCAAGCAGTATGGATACCGCGATCGGAAGCGCAAACTGCACGAGACCGCCCTGCACCGTTCCATCGGCAGCCGTAGTGGTATAATATTTATACACCGATACGCGGTCTGCAACCGGAATCGTAAAGATCGCATATGTGTATGCGCCAAGCAGCATAAATCCCGCCTGGCCGAGTGAAAACAGTCCGGTAAAGCCGTTGAGCATATTCATCGAAACTGCCACAAGCGCAAATACCGCGCCTTTCTGAAGCACCTTTGCCTTAACATCGTATGACGGAAGCACGCGGTCAATCAAAATGACCGCCGCGAAAAGAGCAACGAGCAGTGCAAGATCAATAATCTTAAATGCTTTTTTACTTTTCATATTTGCCCTCCTTAAACTTTATCCGTGGTCTTCTCGCCGAACAGACCGGTCGGTCTGACGCAGAGGATCACTATAAGAAGCGCAAACGTAAATGCGTCCGAGAATATTGAAAGATCGGTGCTCGACTTGATTATGTTTTCGCAAATACCGATAACAAACGCTCCCACGACCGCGCCGGGTATCGAACCGATGCCGCCGAACACCGCCGCGACAAATGCCTTAAGACCCGGCATTGCACCCGACGTTGTAACTACCGACTGATAGCTTGAAAAATAAAGTATCGAGCCGACCGCCGCAAGGAACGAACCGATTATAAAGGTCGTGCTGATAACAGAGTTGATCTTGATTCCCATGAGCTGTGAAGTCTCAAAATCCTTGGAGACCGCACGCATAGCCATGCCTATCTTTGAATACTGTATAAGCAAAACGAGCGCTACGACAAGCACGATCGTGAGAATAGGCGTGACCAAAGTAACTCGCTTTGTGGTAGCGCCGAAAAGCGTAATGGTATCGGCGATCCACGGAATACTCGGATAGGTCTGCGCAAGACCTCCGGTTATGTAAAGCGCAAGATTCTGCAAAAGGTAGCTGACGCCGATCGCCGAGATCATAACCGACATTCTCGGAGCACTGCGCAGCGGTTTGTAAGCGGCGCGCTCAATAAGCACACCGAGAATCACGGTTCCGATAAGTACGATCGGAATCGAAATGTAAAGCGGGTAGGATGCCGAAGCATATACCATTATAAGGCCGGCGACCATAAATACATCGCCGTGGGCAAAGTTAATAAGCCGCAATATTCCGTAAACCATCGTATATCCGATAGCAATAAGGGCATATTGACCGCCCGCCGAAATACCGGCTAAAAGGTGATCTATTGTTACATTCATCAAATTCATCCATGCCGGCGCAGCCGGCTCAATCGGACAATGCGAAAACCGTCGAATCAACTCTGCCGATTTTCGCAGCCGTGCAAAACAAGCATAGTCAGAAACTCAAAGCCGTGCCGTCAGTCATCGCCTTTCCGTCTACGCGATAACGCAAAAACGCCTGACGGGTATCGGAATTCATGCCTCTGTTTTTTGCAGCGGTCGGATTTGATCCGTAATTTGCAATACCCGCATATACGTGCGCGGATCGTTGGATACACGCCGTGCACGTATATATCACGCATTGCAAATAACGGATTAAACCAAGGCGAGGGCTTTGCAAAAAATATGCCAAGCCCTCTTTACCTCATTTACTTTTTTACAAGTCAAACAAGCTGTAGACTCAGCCTATACCCTGCTCCTTAACAAAGTCCCAAAGACCGGTTTCGGTGTTGGCAACCTTGATGTATGCAGAAGTTCTTACCGCATCTCCGGTCTCGTCAAATACGATGTGACCGGTAACGCCGGTGTAGTCTACCTTCGGAAGCGCTTCCATGATCTTCTTGGAATCGGTCGATCCGGCAAGCTTGATCGCTTCAAGCGCAACATTGTATGCGTCGTAAGCCATAACCGGGTTAGCTGCAACTATGCTGTTGCCGCCGTTGTCGGTAATGTTCTGAGGATCGGCTTCAAGCCATTCCTTGAAGTTCTTATCGAATTCGGGGTTACCGCCTTCCTGATAGAAAGTTGTGATCTTTACGTCAACATCTTTGCCTTCTGCAGCTGCAAGGATAAGGTTGGAGTCCCAGGTATCGCCCGCCATGATGGTTGCATCAATACCCTTAGCGGCAGCCTGTTCAATGATAAGCTGTGCATAGCTTGCCGAAGTAGGAGCGAAGATAACTTCCGCACCGTCGTTTACCGCATTGGTAATGTACGAGTTGAAGTCAGCGGTATTTTCGGGGAAGTTTGCGTTTTCAACGCTTCCGCCGAGCTTGGTGAACGCTTCGGTGAAGTAGTGAGCAAGACCTTCGTCATAGTCATTGCCGTTTTCGGCAAGAGTGTATGCCTTGGTAAATCCGAGCTCATTGTACGCATAGTTAGCAAGAACCGTTCCCTGGAAAGGATCGAGGAAGCAGATTCTGAAGTAGTGGCTGTTGCCCTCGGTTACCTGAGGATTCGTGCAGGTAATACCAATCGCAGGAACGCCTGCTTCTTCAAATACCGAAGATGCAGCGATCGAAACGCCCGAACCGTAAGAACCGAGCACGACCGAAACGCCTGCGCTTACAAGCTCAGCGGCAGCGGTCGGAGCCTTGTCGTTCGACGAAGCATTATCGACATAAACAAGTTCGACCTTGTAGGTTTCGCCGTTGATATCAACGGTAGGAGTAACCTCGTTTGCATATTTTGCACCGAGTGTCTCCTGCTTTCCGCCTGCACCGTTTGAACCCGAAGCAGGCTCATAAATACCGATCTTGACTACCTTTTCGCCGGAAGTGTTTTCGGCGAGGCTGTCGGAATTGTCTGCATTGCCTTTTCCGCATGCCGTTACAGATACGAGCATGAGAAGCGCAAGTACAACTGCGAGTAACTTTTTCATAATGACCTCCATGTCGCCGTAGGCGACTCAAATGATGAGCGGATATTTTCGCTTTGCCGCAAAAAGCAATGTCACGGCATTTTTCGAATACCCGGGCGAAAGCGTGCCTGAAAGCACCGTCTCCGCACTTTTCTCAAAATGTAAAAATCCAAAGACCCCGCGTATCATGCACTTTATCGCTTTAAATCAATCAAGTACAAATTATGGTCTTTGGAGTATTATATCACAAAGAAAAAAGTTTGTAAAGTATAATGTTACGAAAAAATTCACGATTTTGAATAATTTTTTTCATCAATTTTGTTTTATTCCTCCAAACAACACTTTGTTCTGCCAAAATCGCGTATTGACTTTTGCTTTCGGCATTGTTATAATTTATGTACATTTGTCAGAAATTATCGGAGGTACGGCACGTGATCAGCGCACTTAAAAACAATTATTATTCGGAGCTACCCGCGTTTCTTCCCTTTTGGGATAAGCTTGAAGAAGCCGACAAACGCCTGCTTTCCGATACCGCACGTGATGTCACTTATCCCGCACGCGCAGATATACATACCTGCACCGGCGAATGTCTCGGCATGATAATCGTAAAGCACGGACGAATATCTGTGTGTATGCAGTCCGAGGAAGGCCGCGATATAATGCTTATGCGGCTTTCAGAAGGAGAGCTTTGCGTACTGTCGGCATCATGCGTGATAAAAAGCATAAATTTCGACGTGCATGTACTCGCTGATACCGACACCGAGCTTACGCTCATAAACGCCGCCGCACTTAATACAGTCAAAAACCGCAATATATACGCCGAGTGCTTTGTCTATAAGCTTGCGGCAGAGCATTTTTCGGACGTCATGTGGTCGATGCAGCAGATACTGTTCGTGGGATTCGATAAAAGGCTTGCTTCATACATATATGACGAAACCTTGCGGAGCGGTTCGGACACGATAGAACAAACGCACGAGCAGATCGCGGTGAATACCGGTTCGGCGCGCGAGGTGGTTTCAAGAATGCTCAAAAGATTTTCCGACGACGGTATTATCGAGTCAAAACGCGGCGTGATAACCGTGCTTGACCGTTCAAAATTAAAAAAACTGCTGTAAATCGTAAAAATTTGCCGCAATGCTCTTGAATCGTTCATTTTTGCGGTGCTATAATTTCCGCATAGATCGTTTATATACAGATATAAAATGCAAAACTATTTATAATGAAGGAGGTGCGCATATGCAGGAATCGGGCGAAATGTATCTCGAAACCATATATGTACTGTCAAAAAAGTCCGCATACGTCCGCTCGATAGACGTCGGAGAATACATGGGCTTTTCAAAGCCGAGCGTAAGCCGTGCGATCGGACTTCTGAAGCACGGCGAATATGTCAAGGTAAGTCCTGAGGGTCATCTCACGCTTACCGATGCCGGACTTGAAATTGCAAGTAAAATATATGAACGTCATACACTGCTTACCAAATGCCTCACCTCGCTCGGAGTTGACGAAAAGACCGCCGCCGAGGACGCATGCAAGATCGAGCACGACATCAGCGATGCCTCGTTTGACGCAATAAAACGTCACGTCGGCAAACTCAAAAACAACAATAAATAGCGTAGACTTTTGCAAATACGAAGCTTTGATAAAATAAGTTCGGTACCGTTTGGACATACCCGAATAAATCGGGGCTGCGGAAAATTCCGCAGCCCCTTTCTATATGGAGGAGAGTATGGCAAAATTTAAGCTTCGGGAGTGTATGTTCCCGAAATAATGTCGTCGGCATAGATGACAGTGACAGCCTTAGTGGTATTATCTTCAACTATCATGTATGCTCTGCCGTACCATGT
>DHJP01000145.1 GCA_002404395.1 Clostridiales bacterium UBA4717 | reverse complement strand
CGAAAAACTCTTATGCTTTCGAATATACGTGACCCCGGGAATCTCGGCACGATAATCAGAAGCGCGGCGGCATTTGAAGCTGATGCCGTTTATGTTTCAAAAGGCTGCGTCGATCTCTTTGGGGCAAAGGTAGTCCGCGGTTCGATGGGCGCGCTGTTCCGCCAGCCGATCAGACCGGTCGAAGATGAGGTCGCGTTTATTGAAGAATTGAAGATGCTTGAAGTCGGCGTATATGCGGCGGCACTTGAGCGCAACGCCAAAAGACTCGGCGAGCAGAGCACTGACGATAAAAAAACCGGCGAATGTTATGTAATAGGAAACGAAGGCGAAGGGCTTTCGCGCGAGATCATCGAGTCGTGCAGTGAGACCGTATTTATACCGATGTCGGAAAAGGCGGAATCGCTCAATGCGTCCGTAGCCGCGTCGGTCATACTTTGGGAAATGTACAGGGGAAGGTGAAATATTCTTGTCGGAGGAATATATCTATTGGATCTGGCTGTCGCTCGCGGGCGGTTGTGCCAATCCCGATTACGGGCTTTTGCTTTCGCATTTCAAAAACGCACGTGCGGTCTATGAAGCGGACAGCGCGAAGTACAGAGATGTTGAAGGACTAAAAATCGCTACCGCAAGGAAGCTTGCCGACAAAGATCTGAAACAGGCAAGAGATATATTTGAATTTTGCAAGTCACATTCGGTAAGGCTGTTGCACTGTATGGAGCCCGATTATCCGATAAAGTTAAAATGGATATACGCATATCCGGTGCTTCTTTATGTCTGCGGTACGCTTCCGAACCTGAATGAGCTTTTGACGGTCGCGGTCGTAGGTACGCGAAATTACACCGAGTACGGTAAACTTTCTACATATAAGCTTGCCGGAGGTCTGGCAAGATGCAATTCGGTCGTTATAAGCGGACTTGCGTATGGAATCGACAGCGTTGCCCATGCGGCAGCAGTGGATAACAGAGGTAAAACTATTGCGGTAATGGGCACCGGGATCGACCGTATATATCCGTCGTCTCATCGTGAACTTGCCAAAAGAGTAATGGCAAACGGCGCGCTTGTTACCGAATATCCGCCCGGTTCGCCGCCAAGCGGCTTTCATTTTCCGCAACGTAACCGAATAATCAGCGGTCTGTCCGACGCTGTTGTTGTGACCGAAGCCCCGAAAGGCAGCGGCGCATTGATCACTGCGAGACTTGCGACAGAGCAAAGCAGAACGATCTTTGTTGTACCCGGAAATACCACTTCTCCGAACAGCTATGGTGCTATATCCTTGTTAAAGGACGGCGTTAAGCCGGTCGTTACCATGCTTGACATTGTAGAAGAATACGAAAGGCAGTATTCATACCTTGCGCCGCTGATCCAAAGCACGGATTTTGATGTGCAGATGCCCAAAGATCTTGAATGTGATCCTACACAGGCGCAGGTCTCGAAAAGCGGTATATTCAAGAGTTTTCTTCCGAACTTTGGAAAAAACGCTGCAAAGCCGCCGAAGACAGGTATTAAATCCGAAAAAAGCGAGCAAAAATATAAAAAAGCGGAGGTCACCCCAACAAAAAGCGAACCCGAACCGAAAACGCGGACCGAATCAACGCTTCCGTTAATGAACGCCGCGGAGGCGGAGATATATGAACGTATCGTGTCAAGCAAAAAGGCGAGCGTCGATGAGCTTATCACGGATAAAATAAGTGCCGGTGAACTTATGACGACGCTTACAAAACTTGAATTGTCCGGGGTAATAAAAGGACTTCCGGGCGGATATTATATTCCGAATGAGGATATGAAAGGATAAATTTAACTCAAATGGCAAACTTACTGATAGTGGAGTCTCCGTCCAAGGCAAGCACGATCAAAAGCTACCTCGGATCCGGATATAAGGTAGTTGCTTCAAAGGGGCACGTCAGAGATCTTCCGAAGAGCACCTTCGGTGTAGATATAGAAAACGGCTTTGCTCCGAAATATATAAACATCAGAGGCAAGGGAGACTTGATAAAAGAGCTGAAAAAGGAAGCCAAAAACGCAAATAAAGTCTACCTTGCAACCGACCCTGACCGCGAGGGAGAGGCGATATCATGGCATCTGGCATATGCGCTTGACTTGCCTGAAGAAAAGATACGCCGTGTTACATTCAACGAGATCACCAAGACCGCAATAAAAAACGCGATAAAAAATCCGCGCGAGATAGATATTGATCTGGTAAATGCGCAACAGGCACGCAGAATACTTGACCGCATAGTCGGCTACAAGCTCAGCCCGTATCTTTGGAAACGGGTAAAGAGCGGTTTGTCCGCCGGCAGAGTGCAGTCTGTTGCTACAAGGATCATCGTGGAGCGTGAAAATGAAATACGCGATTTTGTTCCCGATGAATATTGGACCATCGACGTGGAGCTCGAAAACCGCGACAGGACCAAAGTCGGCGCAAAGTTTTACGGTATAGGCGGCGAGAAGACCGAGCTTAAGAGTGCAGACGAGGCAAAGCGCGTCGCCGATGCGGTTGACGGCAGAGAGTTCACGGTCAAATCGGTCAAAAAAGCACTCAGACTTAAAAATCCGGCTCCGCCTTTTACGACCTCTACGATGCAGCAGGAGGCTTCGAGAAAGCTCGGCTTTCAATCTCAGCGTATTATGAAGGTTGCCCAAGAGCTGTATGAGGGAATAAATCTCGGCTCGGAGTACGGCGGAGTCCACGGTCTTATAACCTATATGCGTACCGATTCGCTGAGAATTTCCGACGATGCTGCCGCCGCCGCACATGATTATATTGTATCTAAGTACGGAGAAAAATACTATCCGCCGTCGCGGCGTGTGTACAAAACCAAGGCAAATGCGCAGGATGCGCATGAGGCGATACGTCCTTCCGACGTTACGCTTGAGCCGGATATGATAAAGGCGAAGCTGACTGCCGATCAGTATAAGCTATACAAGCTTATATGGTCAAGATTTCTTGCAAGTCAGATGGCGTCTGCGGAGATAGACACGATCAGCGCAGATATTGCCTGCGGAGAATATATCTTCCGTTCGGGCGGATACTCGATAAAATTTGCCGGCTACAAAACACTTTATGAGGAGTCGGCGGACGAGGGCACGCCGTCGGATGAGCCGGAGGGCGAAAAGCGCGCAAAACTTCCGAAACTTACCGAGGGTGAGAATCTGGTTAACCGCAATACGCTTTCCGAACAACATTTTACTCAGGCTCCGCCGAGATACACCGAAGCTTCACTTATCAAATTTCTTGAAGAAATGGGGATCGGCAGACCGAGCACATATTCTCCGATAATTACGACAATTATATCGCGCGACTATGTAAAGCGCGAGGGGAAATCGCTGAAACCCACTACGCTCGGCGAAGTTACCACCAAGCTCATGGTGGACAAATTCCCGCATATAGTCAATTACCGCTTTACGGCGGATATGGAAAGCAAGCTTGACGGAATAGAGCATGGTGAAGACACGCTTGAATCGGTGCTGTCGAATTTTTATGCTGATTTTTCGGCAAGTCTTGAAAAAGCGCTTGCCGAAGACGATTCCGATAACTACGAGCTTCCGGTCGAGCAGACCGATATGATCTGCGAAAAGTGCGGTAGCCGCATGATCGTAAAGGAAGGCCGCTTCGGGAAATTTGCGGCTTGTCCGAACTATCCGAAATGCAAAAACACCAAACCGCTTGAAGCGCCCAAGGTTGAAAATAAGGACGCCGAGGGTGCCGAAGCTCCCGTTACCGAAACGGGTGAAGTATGTGAAAAGTGCGGCAGCCGTATGGTAATGCGAAACGGAAGATACGGTTCTTTCCTTGCCTGCTCGAACTATCCGAGCTGCAAGAACACAAAGCAGATCACCAAGGACATAGGAGTCCCGTGTCCTAAGTGCGGTGCAAAGATCATACAGAAGCACGGACGCAGCAAAACGGTGTTTTACAGCTGTGAGCGTTATCCCGAGTGTGACTTTTCTTCATGGGATATGCCTGCGGGCGAGTATTGCCCCGAATGCGGAGAGCCGCTTTTCATCAAAAAGGGCAAGAACTTAATTTATTGCCGAGGCGAGGGTTGCTCGTTCAAAAAGGAAAAAAAGAGCGATAATGAATAAAAAAATAAATGTTGTCGGCGCGGGGCTCGCCGGTTGCGAGGCGGCATGGCAGGCGGCGAAGCGCGGTATTGACGTAACGCTTTATGAGATGAAGCCTGCCAAGTACACTCCCGCGCATCACTATGAAGGCTTTGCTGAGCTTGTATGCTCAAACTCCCTGCGATCGAACCAGATATACAATGCGGTGGGACTGCTGAAAGCCGAGCTTGGGCTGATGGGGTCGCTGGTCATGGAAGCGGCATATGCGTCCGAGGTCCCGGCAGGCGGCGCGCTCGCGGTCGACAGATATGCGTTTTCGGATTACATTACCGATAAGATCAGACACTGCGACCGAATCGAAGTCAGAAGCGAGGAGGTAGTTGAGATCACGGACGGTATTACCGTCATTGCAACCGGTCCGCTTACTTCGGACGCGCTTTCCGAGCGGATAGCGAAAGTGACGGGACGCGATTATCTTCACTTTTTTGATGCCGCGGCGCCTATAGTCGATGCCGAAACGATCAATATGTCAAAGGCGTTTACCGCTTCTCGTTACGGCAAAGGAGAGGCGGCATATATCAATTGCCCGTTCACCCGCGAGGAATATGAAAACTTCTATAACGCGCTGATAAATGCAGAGGCGGCGGAGGTCCATGCTCCGGATATGAACTCGGACGGCGAATTAACGGTGTTTGAGGGATGTATGCCGGTAGAAATAATGGCAAAGCGCGGTTTTGAAACTCTGCTTTACGGACCGCTTAAACCGGTAGGACTCGTTGATCCGCGCACGGGACGCGAGCCTTATGCGGTGGTGCAATTGCGTCAGGAGAACCTCGGAAAAACTATGTATAATCTGGTCGGATTTCAGACTCATCTGAAGTTTCCGGAGCAGAAGCGGGTGTTTTCGAGGATCCCGGGACTTGAAAACGCCGAGTTTTTGCGCTACGGCGTTATGCACAGAAACACTTTTATAAATTCTCCGGGACTGCTTGGAGCGGACTACTCGCTCAGAAGAAACCCCGATCTGTTTTTCGCCGGTCAGCTTACCGGTGTCGAGGGCTATGTTGAATCCTGCGCTTCCGGTTTTACCGCTGGATTGAATGCGGCGCGCCGTGCCCTCTCAAAGGAGAATATTATTTTTGACGATATCAGCGTTATCGGTTCAATGGCGGCATATGTGAGTGATCCGAATGTTACCGCCTTTCAGCCGATGAATGCAAATTTCGGACTTATCGCACCGCTTTCCGTCAAAGTCAAGGGCGGTAAACGCGGCAGACTTGACGCGATCGCTGAGCGTTCGCTTGAATACATAAAAGCGGTGAGCGATGTCGTATTTGAGGATGTTGTACGATAAAATAAGAATTGATGTGCCGTCTGCGGCGGCGATCGGAGTAATATGATTTGTATACTTGATGTGATGAGCGGAGACAACGCTCCGCTTGAATTACTTAAAGGCGCGGCGGAAGCAATAAAGCGTTTTGACGACATAAAGCTTATTCTGGTAGGCGAGGAAAAAGTAATACGTGCGGTGTCGGAAAAAGAAAAAATCGATATTTCCGCAGCTGAGATAGTCGATGCTCCCGAGGTGCTCACCATGGAGGACAATCCGCGCGCGGTCGTTGCGGCAAAGAAAAATTCTTCGATGGCGATAGGACTAAAGCTTTTGGCGGAGGGACGCGGCGACGCATTTGTAAGCGCGGGTAATACCGGCGCACTTATGACCGGAGCGACGGTATATGTCAAGAATATCGCGGGGGTAAAACGTGCGGCGCTCGCGACCGTGCTTCCGCTTGAAAATCCGACCTTGCTTATCGACTCGGGTTCAAATCTTTACCCCGAGCCTGAAGCACTCGTGCAGTTTGCCGTTATGGGCGGAATATATATGAAAAAGCAGTTCGGACAAGGTGCCGCAAGGATAGGGCTGTTAAACAACGGTACCGAGGAGCATAAGGGTACAAAGCTCGTTCAGGATACCTATAAGCTGTTGAGCGAGGACTCAAGAGTTAACTTTATCGGCAATGTAGAAGGCAAAGAAGTACCGTTCGGCAAATGCGATGTGCTGGTGTGCGACGGCTTTGTAGGAAATATCCTGCTCAAGACGATAGAGGGCATGGGGAAGTTTATCATGAGACGTTTCAAGGGCGTATTGCTCAGAAATGCGCTTACAAAGCTCTCGTCTCTAACTTTGCTCGGAGGGCTCCGCGAGCTGAAACGCAATTTTGACGCTTCGGAATACGGCGGCGCTCCGTTTCTCGGTATATCAAAGCCGGTAATAAAGGCGCACGGCAGCTCGGACGCAAAGGCGATCATGAATGCGGTACGTCAAGCCAAGGTGTTCTGCGACACCGGACTGATATCGGAAATTGAAGAAAGGCTTTCGGAAAATTGAAAAATAAAAATGAAAAGTCGATAACGGCTGCGGAAGGAACTATACGCGGTATAGAGGAAATAGAGGAAGTGGTCGGTCACAAATTCTGCGATCGCACGCTTATCGAAACTGCGCTCACTCATTCGTCGTATGCGAATGAGATGCGAAACCGGAATATTGAGGTTCCGTATAACGAAAGACTTGAATTTCTCGGCGATTCGGTGCTGTCGGTGCTTGTAAGCGAACACATTTTTGCCGATTACAAACGGCTTCCCGAAGGTGAGCTTACAAAGATCCGCGCAAATGTGGTATGCGAAAAGATGCTTGCAAAGCTGGCGCACAAGATCGCGCTCGGAGATTATCTCAGGCTCGGTCACGGCGAGTGTCTGGGCGGCGGACGTGAGCGTCCGTCGATTCTTGCCGACGCATTTGAAGCGCTGCTCGCGGCGATATATGTGGACTCCGGCAACAATAAAGAGACGGTCGGCGCTTTCCTGATGCCGCTTATCGAGCCTGAGATACGCGAATATGTTTCGTCAGGACTGATGACCGACTACAAGACGGAATTGCAGCAGATCATTCAGCAGGCGGAGGGCGAGCGGCTTGAATATGTGCTTGTGGCTGAGCGCGGACCGGATCATGACAAGATCTTTGAGGTCGAGGCAAGGCTTAACAGCAATGTGATCGGTCACGGTATCGGCAGAAGCAAGCGTGCCGCAGAGCAGACGGCGGCCCGTGAAGCACTCGGATACTTCGGCAAATGAGACACGTAAATATTCCCATATTCATACCGCATCTCGGATGTCCGAACGACTGCATTTTCTGTAATCAGCGCACGATATCCGGATGTAAGGACTTTGATGCGGGGCTGGTTGAATGTGAAATAGCCGCCTCGCTTGAGACGATCGGCGAGAGCACCGAAGTGCAGATCGCCTTTTTCGGAGGAAGTTTCACCGGCATCGGTGAAGAGCGCATGACGGAACTGCTTGAGTCTGCGCAAAAATACGTGCGGCTCGGCAGGGTCGGTTCCATACGCCTTTCGACCCGTCCCGATTATATAAACGAAGATATCATCAAATTTCTCAAGCGGTATCCGGTCAAAACGGTCGAGCTTGGCATACAGAGCATGAACGATCGTGTGCTTGCGCTTTCGAGGAGAGGTCATGATTCCGAGGCTTCACGCACGGCGATGAAGCTTGTTGTTGATGCGGGCTTTGAGCTTGTAGGGCAGATGATGGTGGGACTTCCGGGTTCATCGCTTGAAGATGAGCTTGAAACCGCACGAATTATCTGCGATTACGGTGCGGCGGCTACCAGAATATATCCGACAGTGGTATTGAGCGGCACCGGGCTTGAAGCGCTTACTGTCCGCGGCGAATACGCACCGCTTACGACAGAAGAAGCGGTTTATCGTTGTAAGGAGATAAAAAAGCATTTTATTCTGCGCGGAGTGGAATGTATACGTTTAGGACTTCAATCGGGTGTGGACCTTGCCGAATCGCAGGCGTTTGAGGGTTATCACAGCGCACTCGGCGAGTTAGTCGAAACCGAGATCTATTATGATATCATTAAAGCGGCAATAGAGGAAAAACGGATCGCTGACAAGCTGCGAGACAGCGAGCTTGAAATTTATGCCGCGTGCGGTGAGACCTCAAAGGTTCTGGGACATCGCGGACGCAACCGCGAAAGACTTCAAAATGAATATTGTGTAAAAAAAATAAAAGTTATTGAAAACGACTCGTTTATACGGTATAATATATTATTATCGGTAAATGTCCGAAGGGAGGTACAGCCGTGATTTTAAAATCGCTTGAGCTTAACGGTTTCAAATCGTTTCCGGATAAAACCGTGCTGAGCTTTGACCGCGGCTCTACCATTGTGGTCGGTCCTAACGGAAGCGGTAAATCCAACATTTCCGATGCTATGCGTTGGGTGCTCGGAGAGATCTCGTCACGGAACATCCGTGGCACGAAAATGGAGGACGTTATCTTCGGCGGAACCGATAAACGCCGCCAGATGAGCTTTGCCGAGGTATCGGTCACATTTGATAACACCGAGGAAGCGGGACGTGCCGATATTCCGTATGATGAAGTCACCGTAACGCGAAAATATTTCCGTTCGGGCGACAGCGAATACTACATAAACCGAAAACCGGTCAGACTTAAGGATATCCACGAGCTGTTTATGAACACCGGTGTCGGCAGAACGGGGTATTCGATAATAGGACAGGGCAGGATCGCGGAGATAATTTCGCTCAAAAGCGAGGAACGACGCGGTATATTTGAAGAAGCCGCCGGAATTGCAAAATACAAATACAAAAAAAACGAAGCCGAAAAAAAGCTCGCGGGTGTAAACGACAATCTGACGCGTGCGAATGATATCGTAAGCGAGCTTGCCTCGCGTGTGGGTCCGCTTGAAAAGGAAGCTGAAAAGGCAAGAAAGTACCTTGAATATTACGAGGTGAAGAAGCGCGCTGACATATCACTGTGGATATATGACATTGACCGCATTACCGCAGAGTCGAAAAAAGCGGCGGATGCGTATGCGGTTGCCCGTGAGGAGCTTGAGGGACTTGAAGAAACGATCGCTTCGCTTGAAGCGCAGAACGAACGCTCGTTCAAGCAGTCTCAGGAAAACAAAATGGAGTATGAGCGATTTACCTCGCTTATAACTTCTGCGATGAATGAGCTTCACGAGCTTGACAGTTCTTCAAAAGTGGCGCAGAACAATATTGCGCACCGCGAAACCATGAAGCGCTTGCGCACAGAAGAAATAGAAAATCTTGAACTTAAACTTACAGAGGCAAATTCCGCAACCGAAAGCGCAAAGGAAGAAGTCGCAAGGGTATCGTCTTTACTTGACGCTTTGCTTGCCGAAGAGAACGAAGCCGAAAAAAAGCGGCTTGAGTTTAAAGAACGGATAAGCGAATACGAGTCGCGAATTGACGGAAAGCTTGAAAAATATAAGAGCGACGAGCAGACGGTGATCGAATTCAAGTTGCGCACGGCGGCACTTGAAACGGTAAAAAACAGCGGCGATGCCAAAGAGAACTCGCTTGTCGAAAATATAGAAAAGTACCGCGACGATCTTGCTTTGATAGAAAACAGGATCGAAAAGTCTGAGAAGACGGTAGACGATTACGACGAAAAGATAAATTCCGCAAAGGCGTTGTGCTCAGAGACTGATGAGAAGCGTGCAAAGCTTGAAGCTGAGCGCGAGACGCTTAAAGGCGAGAGCAACAACTGTTATATAGAGCTTAATTCAAAAGAACACCGTATTTCTGCGCTGAAGCGTATGGACGAGTTGCTTGAAGGATATTCGCAGAGCGTAAGATTTGTGATGAACGAATATGCGGGCGGAGCGATCGACGGAGCGGGCAATATATACGGTCCGCTTTCAAAGCTGATAACGACAGAGCCCGAATACAGCCTTGCGGTCGAGACCGCACTCGGCGCAAATCTCCAAAATATTGTCGTTGACAACGAATCGACTGCAAAGGCAGCCATGCGGCATCTGAAATACAAAAATGCCGGCAGAGCGACATTTTATCCGGTCTCCTCAATGAAGGCACGGACCTCTCCAATATCCACGTCCGAGGCGGGCAGATACAGGGGCTTTCGCGGAATTGCGACCGAAGTTCTGAAATTTGACCCTAAGTTTGCGCAGATCGTCGGCAATCTGCTCGGCGCTACATTGTTATTTGACAATATAGATAATGCGACTGCTATGGCGAAGGCAACCGGGTACAAGGTGAGGATAGTCACGCTTGACGGACAGATCATAAATGCCGGCGGTTCGTTTACCGGTGGCTCGGCTAAACGCGAAAGCGGAATATTGACTCGCGGCAGCGAATCCGAGCATCTGGAAGCTGAGGTCAAGAAACTGAAGCAGCGGCTTGAAGAGATAAACTCCAAGCTCGGAGAATGTGAAAACAAAATCGAACAGCTTAACCGTGATTCCGGCACGGTCAGGAGCAATCTTGCCATAATCGAATCGCTCAGAAATGCCGAGGCGACACAGCTTGAAGTGCTTAAGAGCCAGGCGGAAAGCGACCGCAGAACGGTCGAAGGGCTTGAAAACGATCTGCGTGAATTGGGCGAAAGCGTGAGCAAGAGCGGCGCGGAATGCGAAGAGCTTGTCGGAAAGATCGCCGAACTTGAAGCAGAGATGAGTAAGCTTTCGGAGGAGAGACTTGAGCTTGACAGCGAAAAGTACGAGCTTGAATACAGCCTTGAAAAGCTTGAAAAGGAATCGGCAGACCGCAATATCAAGGCGGCGGAGATCAGACGCGATGCCGAAAACCTGCAGGCACTCCAAAGCGAACGCGAAGAGCGTGCAGGGGAGATAGTAAGCTCTATAGCCGAGGCACGCGAGGCGATCGCGGCACTCGACCGCGATAACGCGAATGCGGAAAATGTAATTGAAGACGACAGAGTGCGCATATCCGAGCTTGAAGGCAAGCTCGCCGCGCTTGAGTCTGAGCGCACCGCCAATTCGGAACGCGGCCGTGAGATAGAGAAAAAGCTCATGGAGCTTCGCGAGAGGCTGCGTGAAAATAACGACCGTAAGGAAAATGTGGTCAGAGAGTATACGAAGCTTGAGGGCAGACGCGCAACGCTTGACGGAGAACTTGACAAAATGACTTCAAGGCTGTGGGACGAGTACGAGCTCACATACACTACCGCACTTGAGTGCGGCTATGAAAGGCTTACCGGTGCGACTCGTGCTGCTGCTGCCGCCGAACAGACGGAGTACCGCAACAAGATCAAGGGACTCGGTTCGGTCAACGTGAATGCGGTTGAGGAATACGCAAGCGTAAAGGAACGCTATGATTTCCTGTCGGGTCAGGTTGCCGATCTTGAAAAGAGCCGCGGAGAACTGCTTGAAATAATCGAAAAGCTTGAGGGCGAAATGCGCGAGGTGTTCATCAAGGCATTTGATGAGATAAATAAGAATTTCAGGATCGTATTCAGAGAGCTTTTCGGCGGCGGTGAAGCCGAGCTGTCGTTGTCGGATCCCGAAAACGTACTGACCTGCGGCATTGAGATACGTGTGGCACCTCCCGGAAAGATCATCAAGAGTTTGATGCTGTTGTCGGGCGGCGAGCAGTCGTTTGTGGCTATCGCGCTTATATTTGCGATACTCAGAGTAAATCCTACTCCGTTTTGCATTTTTGATGAGATCGAGGCGGCGCTTGACGAGGCGAATGTTTTCAGATTTGCCGATTATATCAAGCGTTATTCTGACCGCAATCAGTTTATCGTTATCACGCACCGCCGTCCCACGATGGAGATCGCAGACAAGCTTTACGGCGTAACTATGTACGAAAAGGGAATTTCCAAAATACTTTCACTTGAAGTCGGCGAAATAGAAGAAAAGGTTGGTATAAAAGCATAATGGGATTTTTTGAAAAACTGAAGGCGGGACTTACCAAAACCAAAGAGTCGGTTTTCGGACAGGTAAACAGCCTTTTCAAGCGCTTTGTCCGCGTGGATGAAGATATGCTTGAAGAACTTGAAGAATTGCTGATTATGGCGGATGTGGGCTTTGCTTCATCTGAAGAAATAATCGAAAAGCTGAGGGAACGCATTCGCGACGAGCGCATAAGCGATCCCGAAGCGGCAAAGGCGGCACTTTGTTCAATACTTGAAGAGATGATCGGCGAAGCCGAACCGCTGAAGCTTGATACCAAGCCGTCCGTGATCCTCGTCATCGGGGTAAACGGAGTCGGCAAGACCACGTCGATCGCCAAAATTGCAAACCGCCTTAAGGCAGACGGCAAAAACGTACTGCTTGCCGCGGCGGACACCTTCCGTGCGGCGGCAATAGATCAGCTGTCGGTCTGGGCTGAGCGAGTGGGCGTTGAGCTTATAAAGCACGATGAGGGCGGAGACCCTGCAGCGGTGGTATACGATGCGGTGAACGCTGCCAAAAAGCGCGGATGCGATGTGCTTATAATCGATACTGCCGGCAGACTTCACAACAAGAAAAATCTTATGGATGAGCTTGCCAAAATCAATCGCGTTATCGACAGAGAGTTGCCGGACGCTTCACGCGAAACGCTGTTGGTGCTTGACGCGACGACCGGTCAGAATGCGGTAAATCAGGCAAAGGAATTTAAAAATGCCGCGGATATTACGGGACTTGTGCTCACAAAGCTTGACGGAACGGCAAAGGGCGGAATTGTATTTTCTATAAAGAAAGAGCTTGATATTCCCGTGAAATTCATCGGAGTCGGTGAAAAGACCGATGATATGCAGGAGTTTTCAAGTACGGATTTTGTAAAGGCACTGTTTGAAGTATGAATATTATACTTGCATCACACAACGCACATAAGATCGCAGAGATAAACAAATTGCTTTTGCCGCTCGGCGGATCGATTTGCGTATTTCCGCTTGAGAGCATAGGCTTCTCGGGCGAGATCGAGGAAAACGGCAGCACATTTGAAGCAAACTCCGAAATCAAGGCGGCGGTACCGATAAGCTTCGGAAAGATCGGACTTGCCGATGATTCGGGGCTTGAAGTCGATGCACTGAACGGCGAGCCGGGCGTGTATTCGGCGAGATATTCGGGTGAACCGTGCGACGATAAGCGAAACAACCGAAAACTGCTTGAAAAATTAGCGGAGGTGCCGAAGTTCAGACGCACGGCACGTTTTGTTTCGGTGATCACGTTGCTGTTTCCCGAAAATGATCCGTTATATTCGTTTGACGGTACTGTTCTAAATGAGGGCACTCTTATAGAGCGTACACTTGACGGTGCCCCCCTTAACGAGCACCGTAATTATCGTGGTTTTTCGGTTCGCGGAGAATGTGAGGGCGTTATCCTTGGATCCGAAAGAGGGAACGGCGGCTTCGGATACGATCCGCTTTTCTATGTAGAAAAATTCGGCAAGACCTTTGCCGAGCTGACCTCGGATGAGAAAAATGAGGTAAGTCACAGAGGAAATGCAATGCGGAAGTTTGCTTCACAGCTTGACGCAATACTTCGGAGTTTTGAAGGTAAAATATGATAACAAGTAAACAGAGAGCGTATCTGCGTACGTTGGCAAACGGCATAGATACGATATTTCAGATCGGCAAGGGTGGGATCGGCGATAATATGTGCCGTCAGATCTCGGATGCGCTTGAAGCGCGTGAGCTTATCAAATTAAGAGTGCTTGAAAATTCGGAGTATTCTCCGCGCGAAGCAGCGTCCGAGCTTGCCGAGCGCTGTGAAGCCGAAGCAGTCCAGGTGATAGGTACGAAGTTCGTACTCTACAAGGAATCGAAGGAAAAGAAAAAAATAATACTTCCGTAGAATTGCGTGAAGGCGTGATCTCTGTTTCACGATTGTCGGTAAAGCCGAAACGGAAATTGCCGTTTGTTTTATGAGTCGCCTACGGCGGCGTGGACCGCGAAGGTATAGTCTGAAATGAGTGAGGCTGGCAGCTCGCTTAGCAATTTCAGAGGCTTTGCCTGCGAAAATTGCCGTTTATTTTATGAGCCGCCTTGTGCGGCGTGGACCGCGAAGGTATAGTCTGAAATGAGTGAGGCTGGCAGCTTCGCTTAGCAATTTCCGAGGCTTCGCCTGCGAAAATTGCCGTTTGTTTTATGAGCCGCCTACGGCGG
>DHJP01000175.1:20247-24360 GCA_002404395.1 Clostridiales bacterium UBA4717 | reverse complement strand
ACCAGCCGTCAATCTGATAGCCGTCTGCCGGTACCGCCGTGAATGAGAGCGTCTCGCCGCTCAGCACCTTGATCTCTTTGTCGGTAATACGTCCGGAAAGCGAGCCGCCTTCACCGACCGCAAGTGTTGCCTTTACCGATCCGCGTGCTTCGGGAGAGTCAAATTCATAGCCGAGCGCTTCCTCATATGAGTCAAAGAAAGCTACATAGCTTATATCAAGGTAGCTGTTATCTGCAAGCGTCGGCGAGTTTTGACCGTCAAACGGCTTTATGCAAAGCTGTCTCATTACGCCGTCAAAGTTTGCTTTGTAGTAAATTGCCTGCTTTTCGGCATCGCTTCCCTCGGCATCAGGCGGTATTACAATGTTTTCACCGCCTCCCGCTTTCAGAACGATGGAAGAAAGGTCGATCGTTACCGAGTGCCATTTTCCGTCGGAGAGCGTGGAAGAAAGCGAGGGGAAGCCCCAGAGCCTGCGATAGGATTTTACCGGTATCGGATTCACGTCGAGTTTGTTGTCAACGTCGATATTTGTGCGGTATCCGAGCTTCATGTATTTGGTTTCGGTAAGGTTGTAATCGGCGTACGGAAGGCTGATATAAGCTCTTGTGCCGTCGGTCGCTTTCCCATTGTAAGTGAAATGCGCATGACCGATCTCCGAGACGGTGTCGTTTACCTTGCTCACCTTGATTGTGTCGGTCTGCGGAACATATGCAGTGAAGTCCCGACTTGTGAAAATGACCTTAGGCACGGTGTTTTCGGCAAACACTGCGTTTAATGTGAGCGATCCCGTGACTTTCGTCCCCTCGCTAACGAGGACATCTCCGTTGTACCATCCGGCAAAGCGGAGCCCCGGCTTTGAGGGCGCATCGGGGTATACAAGTGCACTGCCCGCTTTGACCGTATCGACCTGATACTTTGCACCGTCCACGAGGTAAGTTACCGTATACGAGGAGTCGTTATAAATGTCGGGTTCAAATGCGTTCGCCGCCTCAGGACTGTCAAAAAAGGCGATATAAGCGATTTCAAAATAGTCGCCTTCGCTTACCGAGGATGAAGTATTTTTGATGTAATAAGGCTTTATATGGAACGATTTCGGATTATCGCCGCTGATATTGCCCCAGAATGAAGTTGAGTCGATTGGTTTCTTAAGATTTGCCCAACTGCCCGACTGACCGTATTGTCCGCCGATCGGATCGGTATTTTGGCTCAGATCGTAGGTGATGCTGTCCCATGTTCCGGTATTGCCGTGGTTTGCGCTGTAGCCCCACAGTCTGGCACCCGAGTCGATCGTTTCGGTATCAAAATAATAAGGAATGAATACCGTCATGTCGGTAGCGGTCATGCTTTGCGCGCTGCTTGCACGGATCCCGAGCTTGACCGAATATGACTTTTTTATATCAAAGTCGTCGGGGAAGAAGCCGTCATTGAACCTCAACGTGATCGTTGCATCATTGTTGTTTTTCGTATATGCTTTGCCTTCAAAACGTCTTACCCTGTCAAATATGCCGAGCGAATCCGCAACATAGCCCTTGTCTGTGAAAGCTGACGAGCTTGCGCTTATCTCGATCGTGCTGTCGTCAGAGTCAAGCATATACATAAATGAAGCGACTGCTTTTCTTAGTGTAACAATTATTTTCAAATCGGAAGTTACGGCGATGTTGCTTTCGGTGTCGTAGCTGTCAACTATGTACCCGGGTATGTTTATGTCGGACGGATACGACAACAATTCCCCGTCGTCGTAGTATTGAGTGCATATCACCGAGCCGTTTGCCACATATTCCACCCTGTGCTTACCGAGGTCGGACGGGGAGAATATATAGGCTTTTGCGGCAGCTTCATTCGCGAAGAAAGTGATCCGGGCAATATCGAAGAAATCGCCGTTGGCTATATCCATCTGTTTGTTTTCGCTTGCATTGTAGTAGGGTTTGAAAACAAAACTGTTCGGTTTGGTTTCCTGAACGCCGTCCCACCATGAATCGGAAAGCTTGGCTATGCTCTTGTAGCTGCCCTCTGAACCGCGGCTTCCGCCGGTCCAGCCTGCCGATTCAAGATCGAGAATAAAGCTGTACCATTCGCCGCTGTTGTCGTATTCCGGAGTTGCGCCCCAAAGCTTGGCGGTATTATAAACGGTCTGATCGTCCTTGTACGGGACTGCAAGATTGATGTCCGAAACGTTCCAATTCTGCACGTTTGAACGCATATCTATACGTATAACGTGTGAGTCTTTGATGTTGAAGTCATCGGGGAGAGAAGCAAGATTTAATGTCAGAGCGGTGTTCTCCGAAGAAGTGCGGGCGGTAGTTGCGAAATGGCGGAAGCTTCCGCCGGGAGCCGAAGCATCGGTTACGGTTCCGTTTGCGTATATGCCGTCGGAAGCGCTGATATTCAGCTTGTCCGCGGTAATGATTGCGTCGCAGGCGGCACGCATTATATTTGCTTCCGCGGTCATGTCGGAGGTCACGTGTGTATCTTCTGTCAGATTCCAACCGGCCAGAACATAGCCTGCGGGTATCGGCACATTCTCCGGGAACGTCAGCTTGCTGCCCGATTTGAAGGTCTTGTATCCGAGCGTTTCTCCCGAAGCCTTATATGTGACGACAAAATATTCGTTTGAGCTCGGAGTATATGAGAAGGCTTCGGCAGCTTCTGCGGAGTCGAATGCCGCCGCATACGTAATGGCGACCGAAGCTCCGGCGCCGACGGTTTTTCCTGTGCTGAAAGGATATATCCTGAGCTCACTGACGGTATCCGCATACAGACAGTCGGTGAAGTCAATATCCGGTATATTACTTTGAGTAAGCTTTGTCAGGTCTATGAACACTTCACTGTATTCGCCGTCGGCGGCAAGCGTCAGCTTTGCACCGCCGAATATTGCGCTTCCTGTTCCGTTGCCGCAAGTCGAAACGACGGAGAATTCACAGTTTCCGTCAGGGTTTACCCCTTTTGCATCCGCTGTTATGCCGAGCTTGATATATTTGTAATCAGCGGGTGTGTCAAGCGCAATGCTTATGTATGAATCGGTGTTTGTTATAAAAGCGTCGTTGTTTTTGATAACGGTTGAACTCTCGTTTTCGTTATACGCGGTTTCAAAACCGACTCCGGAAAGTTTTTCCGAGGGAGCAGCCGACACGCTTTGTTTTACGTATACGCGGCTTCCGTTGTCGGCAATTTCTTTGACAAGCTCAAATTGCATGGTGTTTACGTTGCAGCCGCTTTCATTGCTGTAAAGCTCGAGGATCTGTTCGCCGGGAGTCAGTCTTACAAGGCTCTCAAATGATTGCCAGGTCTGCCATCCGCCGGTTTTGGCGACATTGAAGCCGCAGAGTTTGTTTTGGTCGCGGTCGCGTAAAAGCACGCGGTCAATGCCGTCCTGACTTCCGCTGTTTGATGCCGCGCGCAATGTAACTTTGTAATATCCGCCTTTGGTGACATTTACCACATATTTGAGTGCTTCGCCGCGGTCGAAGTATCCGACCGAAGTTCCGCCATCCGTGTCGCTGCAACTTTCGCCTTTTACGAGACTTGTGCGGCTTATGCTGTCGTTCCAAAGCTTGAGCGAGCCGGGAAGCGCTGTCGCGTATGAGGGTATATCTTCGTCTACGGTAAAGCTTTGGCTGACTTCGCCTTTTTTCAAGCCGTATCCGAACTGCCAGAGATTATCTTCGTCCGTATTTTCACCGAGGCGCGGCGTATTGTCGATCCCCGCGTAATTTCTCGGCCAATCTATCGGCAATTTTCCTGTAAAATCGTAGTTTTTGTCAAGCAGGACTTCACCCACGCCGTCGCCTTCGCTACCGGGAAGCCACGCGGCTACAAGCCCTTTTATTTCATTATAATATCCGCCGAGCAGCATCGGTCTGCCGGATACGAGCACTACTACGATCGGAATATCGGGATTTTCGGCTCTGAGAGTGTTCAGACATTGTCCGTCCGCTTTGGAAAGCCTGAGTTTCTTTTCATCGGCGTCGCCGTACATTTCCGCATACGGATCCTCGCCGATCACCGCGATCGCTACGTCGCAGCCGACGGACCCGGTGCCGAATTTTGAATATACAATTTCTTGACCTGCGCCTTTGTGTTTTTCAAGGCCCTCAAGTATGGTTGTACCGGCGG
>DHJP01000175.1:13524-20191 GCA_002404395.1 Clostridiales bacterium UBA4717 | reverse complement strand
CCTTGCCATGAAATGGTCCAACCGCCGCACTGCAGTCCGATATCGTCGGCACTTCTGCCGCAGACGAACAGCTTTTTTGCATCGGCAAGGCTTCCGACTATATCATCTTCATTTTTCAGCAGAACAAGTGATTCTCTGACCGCCTGACGTGCAATGTCAAGATGTTCCGCCGAACGGATCTTTGAATCGAGCGCGGTATTTTCTTCGCTTGTTTTTCTTCTTTCGTCAAAGATCCCGAGCAAAAATTTGACTCTCAGTATACGATACACGGCGTCATCAAGCCTTGAGTTTGTGATAAGTCCCGCGTCATAGCCCGCTTTGAGCGATTTTTGAGAATCTTCGACAAATGAAAGCTCCTGTCCTGCCGACATGAACATATCAAGACCGGCGTTGAAGCAGGCTATATGCTTTTTGGTTATCGAATCAAGCGCCGCAAATTCGGTCTTGATCTCATCGGCGGTAAGTTTGCAATCCGCATATTTTTCGGTGTGCGCTTCGACACCCGTTGCGTAAACATGGGCGTTATAGTCGCCTACCACAAAGCCTTTGAAGCCGAGTCTGCCTTTGAGTATGTCTGTGAGCATGAAATAGTTTTCGTGCATGGGAAGCTCGTTTATGCGGTTAAAGGATGCCATTACGGTAAGCGCACCGGCATCAACTGCGGCTTTGTAAGGCTCAAGCGCCGGAAGCAGGGTGTTTTGAATGTATTCTTCATTTGTCATATAATCTGACGGAAGCGTAACATTTCCCTGATTTTTCCCGTTGTCGGCATTGCCTTCAAGCGCAAAATGCTTTATGCTGCCGGCTATGGTGTCGGCGTTTTTATATTCCGATTCGGTTTCTCCCTGAAGTCCGCGCACGTAAGCCGCGGCGAGCTTTGCGGCAAGCGCCACATTCTCGCTGTAGCCTTCGTATGTACGTCCCCATCTTATATTCTGAGGGGTCGCGGTACAAGGACCGAATGCCCAATATACACCGGTTGCGGCGGTTTCGATCGCTGTGGCGCGTCCGATCTTTTCAACAAGCGTTTCATTGCCTGTAGCGCCGAGTCCGATATTGTGCGGAAATATTGTCGAGTTTTTGAGATTGTTATTTCCGTGCACCGAGTCGGTGCCGTATATTATCGGAATGTTCCACCTTGTGCTTTCCATAGCACTCTGATAGGCGTCCATCATTGAACGCCAATCGGAAGGCGTGTTTTTACCGGGAGTGGAACCGCCGCCGCTCAGAATCGAACCTACTTGGTATTGCGATATGTTTGAGGCGGTAATTATTTTACGCTCGCCCTGTATGCACTGTGCGATCTTTTCTTCAACGCTCATGCGCGAAAGCAGATCTCGAGCCCGATCGTCCGCCGAAAGCGAAGGATCCAAATACGGATACTCATAAGCGCTGCTTGATGTGTCCGCATACGTGAGAATCGGTGCGAAGCTGCCGAAGATCATAAGAAGGCTCAAAATGACGGAGATCTGACGGAATACTTTGCTTTTCATCTGCTCATTTTCCTTTACTATAAGTTTGGATTCGGGATCCGTTATGTTCTTTTAAACGATCGCTCTGACCCTGGCAAGTACGGCTGCCGCTTCGGCTCTTGTTGCGCTTTCGCCGGGGTTGAGCGTGGATCCGCTCTTGCCTTTAAGAATACCGGTGCCGACTGTCCATGAAAGCGCGTCGGCGGCATAAGCCGAGACTTTTGCGTAATCGGAATATGCGCTTATATCGGCTGAGCTTGAAATATCCGCTTTTTTGTATTCGGCATAGCGATACATTATAGCCGCCATTTGCTCGCGGGTGATTTTAGAGTCCGGAGCAAATAATTTTTCACTCACTCCGCCGACGATCCCCGCATTTTTCGCCCATGCGACCGCTTTTGCGTAATACGCGACGGACGAAACGTCCGTAAAGTCCGAAAACGAGGTTTTCGGCTTGCCTTCCATTCGGTAAAGGACCGTCACGAACATCGCGCGCGTTACCGAACCGTTCGGGGAAAATTCATTGTCCGAAGTGCCGTTCATGAACTCGTTTTCATTCATTTCTTTAACTGCGCCGAAGAACCAATCGTTTTCGTTCACATCGTTAAAGGGATTTTCCCAAGGAGCCTTGGTCTCTCCTTTTTTGAGACCGTATCCGAGCTGCCACAGCGGATCGTTGTCAAGCGTTTCGCCGAGCGTGGGAGTGTTGTCGATCCCGTAATAGTCAGCGGGCCAATCGATCGGAAGCTTTCCGACAAAATCGTATTTTGCATCAAACAGCACCTCTGCGATGCCGTCACCCTCGGTTCCGGGAAGCCATGCGGCAATTACGCCGTCCATATCGGCAAGCTTGTCGCCGATAAGCATCGGGCGTCCCGACACGAGAATCACAAGCACCGGAATATCGGGATTTTCCGCTTTAAGCTTTGCGAGCACATTGCTGTCGGCTTCGTCAAGCGCAAGCGTTTTTGCGTCGGCGTCTCCGTACATTTCGGCATAAGGCGCTTCACCGAGCACCGCTACCGCAATATCACATCCCGCAGAACCGCTGCCGTCTTTTGAATATATGATCTCACGGTCGCCCGCGAGCTTTTTGAGACCGTTCAGAATAGTCGTGCCATTGAAATTGTTGCCGGGTGCCCCCTGCCATGACAGAGTCCAGCCCCCGCACTGATAACCGAGGTCGTCCGCGCTCTTTCCGCACACGAAGATCTTACGGTTTTCGCCGAACTTTCCGACAATGTCATTGTCATTCTTGAGCAATACCAGCGATTCTCTGACTGCCTGACGCGCAAGATCGAGATGCTCGTCGCTGCGTACCTTGGCTGCGAGTTCAACGTTTTCTTCATTGGTAAAGCGTCTTTCGTCAAAAAGGCCGAGTAAGAATTTGACTCTGAGAATCCTGTAAACCGCGTCGTCGAGTCTTGAGTCTGAGATAAGTCCGACGTCGTATCCGGTGCGCAGTGCGTTAAGTGATTCGGTCACGCGCTCGGTCGTACCCGCCGACATAAACATATCAAGTCCGGCGTTGAAGCAGGCGACGTGTTTTTTTACCATAGAGTCCTGACTTGAATAAATTTCGTCCGCCTCCGATTTGGTAAGCTTGCAATCTGAGTATTTTTCGGCATTATGCTCGCCGGGGGTAAGATACACGTGGGCGCAGTAATCGCCGATCACGAAGCCCTTAAAGCCGAGACGTTCCTTGAGAATCGTGGTAAGCAGAAAATAATTCTGATGACAGCTGAGCTCGTTTATGCGGTTGAACGAAGCCATGACTGTGAGCGCGCCCTCGTCGATAGCCGCTTTATAGGGCGCAAGGGCGGGCATAAGTACGTTTTCTATATATTCTTCGTTTGTCTGATAATCCTGCGGAAGCGAAACATTGCCCTGATTTTTTCCGTTCAGCGCGTTGCCTTCAAGTGCAAAATGCTTTATGCTTGCGGCGATCGTATCTGCATTTTTGTATGCATCGGGATCGGTTCCCTGAAGTCCGCGCACGTAAGCGGCGGAAAGCGAGGTTACTATATCAATATCCTGACTGTAGCCCTCATAGGTCCTGCCCCATCTGATATTCTGAGGAGATGCCACACAGGGACCGAATGCCCAATATACGCCGGTCGCCGCAGTTTCGATTGCGGTGGCATGCGCGATTTTTTCGACAAGCTCGGGGTTGTTTGCGGCTCCGAGTCCGATATTATGCGGAAAGATGGTGGCATTTTTCAGATTGTTGTGACCGTGCACCGAGTCGGTCCCGTATATTATCGGGATCCCCCATTTGGTTTTGGCAAGCGCATTCTGGTAACCATCGAGCATATTGCGCCAGCTCAGTGTCGTGTCGCCGGGAGCCGAGCCGCCGCCGCTGAGTATCGAGCCGAGCTCAAGATTTCCGGCACGGTCTGCCGGAGCGCAGTTGCGGTCGCCTTGGACACACTGCGCGATCTTTTCGTCTACCGACATACGCGAAAGCAGATCGCGTGCCCGCTCATCTGCAGAGAGCGTGGGATCAAGATAAGGGTATTTGTATGTGTCGGCGGCAAAAACGCAGGCCGTTCCCGGCACAAGCATTGCCGCGCACAATATGATCGATAATAAGGATAACGCAAATTTTTTCATAAATGATCCTTTCTGCGGGTCCCGCATATATTTTTTCTAATTTTAACATACAAAACGTACATTGTCTTTATTAAATTATACTATTTGATTACAATATTCTACCGAATTATGCGATGTTTGTATTGACAAAACCGCAATTTGCGTCTAAAATATATATCGTCAACAGTAGGATAATGTAAATAATAACGGAGGGCGGCTATGATTGAGGCGGTTTCATTCGGAACCAAGACGGTAAACTCTCCCGATTTTGTTCCGAATCGTGAAAAGTGGGTAAAGAATTGTTGGCTGCTGCTTCATTTTTTGACCGACGCTTTGTATATGAGCTTCGGAGAAATGAAAGAAGCCAAGCGCGGACAGTATGTAATATACAGACCTGGCGAACCGATGCGCCACACCCGTTCCCCGAGATCCGAGAGCGGACACAGCACCGATTACGTATGGGTGCGCGGCGGGGATGCCGAATGTCTGTTTGCGCAGAGCGGTCTGCCGTTGGGTGTGGCGTTCAATCTGCCGAGCGATGATATAATCGAACGCTATTTGGCTATGATAATTCGGAAGCGATATACGATGAAGCTTTGCAGCGGATATGTTACGGGCGCGCTTACGATAGAAATGATAGCGGAGCTTGCAAACGCATACAAAAACAGCAGCGGAAGCAGTCTGAACATCAATCCGAAGATCGACGAAGCAAGGCGGCTGATGCTCAAAAATCCGAGTGAACATTGGACGGTCAAAAAACTTGCCGGACTTTCGGGTTACTCGGAAAACCGCTTTCATTATCTGTATCGTGAAGCTTACGGCGTCAGTCCTATCGACGATCTTATCGGGTACAGAATATACAATGCGAAAGCCATGCTTTCGGAAGGAAAGCTGAATGTGACCGAAGTAAGCGAGGCGTGCGGCTTTTCATCGGTTCATTATTTTTCATATTGCTTTAAAAAGCATATCGGTGCGCCGCCTTCAACATATTCGGACAGAAGCAAGTCAAAAAAATAAAAAGGCGGAAGTCAAAAGCTTAAACGCTTTCAGACTTCCGTCCTTTTTTATTGCTTCCATTGGAAGATCCGATCAAATTCAAATATGCTTTGAAGCAGTTTCAATATATTGTCTTTGTTTTTCTTGTCGCTCACGTTGAGCGAGTGGACAAGCGCGCCGAGCGTTTTCAGCTTCACTCCGTTCAGATCGGACAGGGTCTTGGCACCGGTGGATTCCATCACCCCGAATACAAGGTCGGTCAGCTCCCGTCTTTCGTCCGCGCTCATCGAACTGATCCAATCGGTCAGCGTTTTGTCTGTGCGCACGCTGAAGTTTGAAAGGTTTCTCGCACAGATAAAATGATCTGCGATGAGTTCCCATGAAAACGGGTCATGCTGCATCAATGCGGTCTGTGTGCTTTTTACGATAGTATACGATTCGCTGTGCTCAAGCAACATTCCGACGACCGAGGATTCGGGCACAAAGGTGATAATGCGGTCCGAGATCTTTCGGTATTCCTCACGGTCGGTAATGCTGCTTTCAAAACCCGGTCCGTCATTGTTGTATGCCGCGATTATCTGACGCTTTATACGGTCGGTGCAGTTTACCGCCGCCCATACCGCAAGATTTCCGCCCTTGGAGTGACCGCCGAGCCGTATGGGCTTCCGATGATGCATTGCCGCGGTATCCTGAAGATAATCCGACGCGCATACCTGTGCCGGTACGGGCGAGGAAAAACTCATGTTAAAATTTTCTTTCCAACCGACCAACGTATCATCGGTGCCGCGGAAGGCAATGAACAGGGATCTATCCGGCAGCTCAAAGGTGATCGCCGAAAACTGCATTTCAAGTTCTTCGTCTATACGGTCAACGTAATGCGAAAGCTTTATATCCGAAAATCGCACGGATTTTGCGGCTTTGCGCTCAAGCTCCCACGTGATATCGGAAATTATCAGACCGAGAGACTGACGGTTTTCATGTTTTGCATGGATTATCCGATCGGCTTCGGCAAGCGTTACCGAACCGTCGCGCGGTGAACTCGGAACGATATCCGAAAAGTCTATATACGAGATCACAGACAGGATCAGATTGTCTATTTCGTTGAAGCCTGCGGCGGAAAAGGGAATATCTCCGCGCCATTCAAGATAATCAATGATATTACTCACCGTCATCCTCCTTTTTTATTTGCGTTCGACCGGCTCAAGGACAACGCCGCAGCGCGGCGGTATCGAGACATATTTTGAAGGCGGAAGCTTCTTCGGCATTTCATGCGTTCCGTCGAAGCTCACACTGCCCGAATTAAGAACGACTTTATATGCGATCGTGCTGTCGGGAAGCGGAAGCTCCCGCGTGATCCAACCGTGAAAATTGAAGTAGAAGTAAAGTCCGCCGCGTTTAAATACAAGTGTCTTGTTGTCGTTGTGCACCGAGATCAGCTCTGGAGTCCCGGAGTTGATCGGATATTTTTTCAAAAGCTTTATCATGGCATTGTCGAAATCATTCAGACAGCGGTATTTTAAATCGGGATTATCCACGAGGCTCCATTGCCTGCGTGCGTATTTACCCGAGTCATTATTTCCGGCACGCGGAAAGTCGATCCATTCGGG
>DHJP01000175.1:0-13485 GCA_002404395.1 Clostridiales bacterium UBA4717 | reverse complement strand
TTGCCCATGAAGTTGAGGTAGCCCTCTCCGGCAAGTGCGGCGGTCACAAGTCTTATCTCTTTGTGGTAATCCATCGCCCTTTCGATGATCGGGCTTGTGTTATCCCGATTCATGCAGGTGTACATTTCCTTGTCGGCGAGCCAGAACATTATGGTCTTGTCTCCGACAAGCGCCTGATCGTGAGACTCGCAGTAGCCGATGTTCTTTTCATGCGGACGTCTTGTGGAAAGCTCGTACCACAGAGCATCCATGTTCCAATCCTCGTCACGCATTTTTGACAGATTCTTTATAAAGTAATCGGGAACTCCCATGGACAGACGGTAATCAAAGCCGATGCCGCCGTCTTTGATCGGTATGCACATACCGGGCATTCCGCTCATGTCCTCGGCAATTGTGAGTGCGCAGGGGTTTACCGAATGGATCAGCTCGTTGGCAAGCTGGAGATACGTGACCGATTCGGTGTCGGTATTGAGGCTGAAATATTTCTCATAGCGGTCAAAACTGTCTCCGAGTCCGTGATCATGGTAAAGCATTGAGGTCACGCCGTCGAAGCGGAAGCCGTCAAAGTGGAATTCGTCGATCCAATATTTGATATTTGAAAGCAAAAAGTGTAATACTTCGTTTTTTCCGTAGTTGAAAAGCCGTGTGCCCCAAGCGCTGTGATAACCGCGGCTTCCTTCATGAAAATACTGATAATTTGTACCGTCGAACTCGCTGAGCCCTTCGACTGCATTGATCGCGGCGTGCGAATGAACTATATCCATAAGCACGTAAATGCCGCATTTGTGAGCGGTATTTATAAGATTCTTTAACTCATCGGGCGTTCCGAAGCGTGATGACGGCGCAAAAAAGTTCGATACCTGATATCCGAAAGAAGCGTAGTACGGATGCTCCATTATTGCCATTATCTGTATGCAGTTATATCCGTCGGCGACTATTCTCGGCAATACGTTTTCGGTGAAATAGTTGTAAGTGCCGATGCTTTCATCCTCGTTTGAGATGCCTATATGACATTCGTATATGAGCGGCGGTTCAGGAAGCTTTTTTTTGAAAAAGCGCGAGTCCGACCACTTGAATTTTTCGCCCGGATCCCAGATCTGCCCGCAGAAGCTGCCGTCGTTCCAACTTTGCGTGACCCGGTTCATATATGCCGGTATCCGCTCAAACACCTGACCGTCCGCCATGAATCTGACTCTGACGTTCTGCCCGTGCTTCAGTGCGTCAAGCGGAAGTCTGATCTCAAAATTCCCGTTCTTGAGCTTTTCCATCATACCGGCGTGCTCGTCCCAACCGTTGAAATCGCCGACGAACGCCGCCGCTTCGGCGTGCGGCGCCCATTCGCGATAGATCCATTCGGTACGCGTTTTATGAAGCCCGTAATATAAATGACCGTTTGCAAAATCCGCAAGCGTGGGGGCGGATTTCAACAGCTCTTTTTTCTTTCGCTCATAGTTCTGCATACGCAGACGCAGATCCCCCTCAAACGGGGCGAGCCCTTTGTCAATTTCGATCAATCCGATTTTTTTGCGTGCCATGACGATTACCATGCCTTTCGTTTGATTATCCTATGCTTTTGAATAGACAGATGATGAATAATTATAGTATATCCGAGAGTCGTAAAAGCGCGGAATCTGCGATTGTCGATTTATATATTCTTATATTAGCATAGTTTAAACCTTAAATCAAGACGATACGGTAAATTTTGCGTATTGAGCGGAATTCTATTGCATTTCGAAGCTTTTTCTGTTATAATACGCTTTGGTGTAAATACAGTGTTTGGCGGTGATAAAATGAATGATCGGAAAACAGACGTTAAAAAGCGCGGGAACCGCGGCATGATAAAGCGGTTTCTTCCATATTACGGGAAGTATATCGGTATTTTGTGTACCGATCTTTTTTTTGCTATGCTTACCACTCTGTGCGAGCTGGTGTTTCCGCTTATCGTCAGAAAAATCACAAATGTCGCTTCAAACGATCCGACCTCGCTTACGCTTGAGCTGATACTCGGCGGAAGCGCCCTGTATCTGGCGCTGCGCCTGATAGACGCCTGCGCATACTATTACATGGCGTCGGTGGGACATATAATGGGCTCAAGGATGGAGACCGATATGAGGCGCGACTTTTTCGAGCATCTCCAAAAGCTGTCCTTTGCCTATTTTGACAATACAAAGATCGGCTCGCTGATGTCACGTATAACCAGCGACCTGTTCGACGTTACCGAATTTGCTCATCACTGCCCGGAAGAATTTTTCATTGCCGGTATCAAGATCATATGCTCGTTTATTATTTTGTGTACGGTCAATGTTCCGCTCACGCTCATCACCTTTGCGATCATACCGATAATGATGTTTGTGCTTATTCCGCTCAATCGTAAAATGCGCGGCGGCTTTGTCGAATCGAGGCGGCGTGTTGCCGAGCTCAATTCGCAGGTCGAGGACAGTTTGCTCGGTATTCACGAGGTCAAATCGTTTTCACGCGAAGATACCGAATGCGAAAAATTCGAACGCGGAAACGAGCGGTTCCTTGAAATTAAAAAAACGGTATACAAGGCAATGGGCGCATTCCATGCGACAAACCACTTTTTCAACGGCTTGCTTTATATAGTCGTGGTCACTGCGGGCGCTTTGTTTATGCGGGCGGGCAGTATCAACGCCGCGGATTTTGTCGCCTATCTGCTTTATGTGAACACTCTGCTTTCAAGCGTCAGCCGGATAGTTGAATTTTCCGAACAGTTTCAGCGCGGAATGACGGGCATCGAGCGTTTCTGCGAAATTATGGATGTCGAGCCGGATATAACCGACCCGTCCGACGCGAAAAAGCTTGAAAATGTCAAGGGCGATATAAGCCTTGAAAACGTGTCTTTCGGCTACGGTGACGGAGGAAAACAGGTCATAAAAGATCTCTCGCTTCACATAAAGCCGGGAGAAAACGTGGCGATAGTGGGACCCTCCGGCGGAGGCAAGACGACGCTTTGTGCGCTGATCCCGCGCTTTTACGATATTGACAGCGGAAGGATACTTGTGGACGGCAATGATATAACCACGCTTTCGCTTGGATCGCTTCGCGGCAATATCGGCATAGTAAATCAGAATGTATACCTGTTTTCGACTACGATAAGGGACAACATCGCCTATGGAAAGCCCGATGCGACCGACGCGGAGATCAGGCAGGCGGCAAAACTTGCCGGAGCCGATGAATTTATCGAAAAGCTTGAAGACGGATATGACACATATGTCGGAGAGCGCGGAGTAAAGCTGTCGGGCGGTCAGAAACAGCGAATCTCCATAGCGCGCGTATTTCTCAAAAATCCTCCGATATTGATACTTGACGAGGCGACGAGCGCACTTGATAACGAAAGCGAACGCTTGGTACAGGAATCGCTTGAGAAGCTTGCACGCGGCAGGACGGTCATTACGATCGCACACCGTCTTACTACGATAAGAAACGCCGACCGTATCATCGTGCTTGGCGAAGAGGGAATCATAGAAGAAGGCAGGCACGACGAGCTGATAAACAAAAACGGAGTATACAGTGAGCTTTACGAGCTGTATTCAAAGTGATATAAAATCTAAAGGTGCTGTAAAAAATGCCCAAGTCCGTTTTTACGGACTTGGGCATTTTTAATATTTTCGTTGCGATATTTTGCGCTTCGCGGAATGAACAGGCGCTTTTCCGCCGCGACGTCTGCCTGCGCATACTCTGCGTGCTCAGACCCCGGTTTCGATCCTGATAAGCCGATTGTATTTTGCGACTCTTTCCATACGGCAGGGCGCGCCGGTCTTGATATACGGAGCGCCGGTAGCGACTGCCAGATCGGCAATAAAAGTATCGTCAACGTCGCCCGAACGGTGTGAAATTATGAAATTGTATCCGGCGGTTTTCGCTGTGTTGATCGCATTCACCGTCTCGCTGAGCGTTCCGATCTGATTCGGCTTTATGAGTATCGAATTTGCCGCTTTTGCGCGTATGCCGCGTCTGAGACGTTCGGTGTTTGTTACAAACAGGTCGTCGCCGACGATCATCACGTGTTCGCCGAGCTTTTCGGTAATGATCTTAAAGCCTTCAAAATCGTCCTCGCCGAGCGGATCTTCGATCGAAATTATCGGATAGTCGCGGACAAGCGAGGAAAAATACGAGATCAGCTCGCCGCGCGTAAATTCTTTGCCGGATTTGGGCTGACGGTAATCGCCGTCCTTGCACCACTCGCTTGCGGCGGCATCGAGCGCAAGCACCACTTCGTTATGAGTGTAGCCGGCTTTGGCGATCGCTTCAAGTATCAGCTCTATCGCTTCGCGTTCGCTTGAAAGATCGGGCGCAAAGCCGCCCTCGTCGCCGACGCCGACCGAAAGCTTCCTTGAAACAAGCTCGCTCCGCAAAGCGCGGTATACTTCACAGCCGCAACGTATACGCTCCGAGATGCTGTCAAATCCGACCGGCATTATCATAAATTCCTGAATGTCGATATTGTTCGCCGCATGAGCGCCGCCGTTTAGTATATTCATCATCGGTATCGGCATCCTTTCGTCCGATACGCCGCCGAGATATCTGTAAAGCGGCAGTCCGAGCGTCTTGGCGGCGGCGCGTGCGCAGGCAAGCGATACCGCAAGGATCGCGTTCGCACCGAGCCGCGACTTGTTCTCGGTACCGTCAAGCTCGCACATCAGCCGATCTATCTCGCTTTGACGGAAAACGCACATTCCGCTTATCTCGTCCGAGATCTCGCCGACGGCGGCGATCGCCTTTTTTACGCCTTTGCCGCCGTAACGGCGTTTGTCGTTGTCGCGCAGTTCGTGCGCTTCGTGAATACCGGTAGACGCGCCCGACGGCACTGCCGCTATCGCGCTGATACCGTCGGTCAGCATTACCTTTGCCATAACTGTCGGAAAGCCGCGCGAATCAATTATTTCGCAGGCGGTAATATTTTTTATAATGTTTTTTTTCATACGATCATCTGTCCTTTCGCTTACGTAAGCTTTTTCGTGTCACTTGATAATTTGCCCGTCAAACGGCGTGTCTATACATTTGTCTGCGCTTTTACAAAGCGAAAGCCGTGCCATTGTCGGGATCACTGCGTACCGCGGCGTGCGGATGAGTTATGCTTTGGGCATAATATACAAAAATTCACATAAATTTTTTATATCCAAATTTCGGAAAATTGTTGAAATATTCGGATCGATAGGTTATAATTGACACGTCGAAAGCAATTTCGGACAAATTCAAAGCCGTAATAAGCGGTATGGAGGAGATTATGGAACAACTGATTAAGCCGGCAAGCGACGAGATGATAAAAGAGCTTGACGAACGCTTTGAGGCAGGCAAGCAGAGAGTGCTTGCGACCGAAAGCGAGTGGACTCTCGGCGAGGGAGGAACGATCTATTATATTTCGGCAAACGGAAGCGATGAAAACGACGGACGCTCTCCCGAGCAGGCGCTTAAAAGCTTTGCAAAGATAAATACCGACGGATTTCTTAAAGCGGGCGACGTGGTACTGCTTGAACGTGGCTGCCGTTGGCATGGACGGATCGAAACGAAGCCGTATGTGACCTATTCGGCATACGGTAAGGGCGACAAGCCGATGATCTGCGGTTCGATCGACGCGGCAAAGCCCACCGATTGGGAACAGTGGGGCAAGCATCCGTATATATATAAATACACCGGATTTATTCCGGGAAATAAGCAGAACGAGGACGGAATATGGCCGATCGCAAACGATGTCGGAAACATCGTCTTTAACGACGGAATGGCGCACGGCGTACGTATCCTCAAATACGAGACCAAGGACGTGAATATCCACCTCGGATATAACGGTCTTGCTTCCAACAAGATGGAATTCTGGTACAGAGGCGAAGAAGAATTTCATGACGCAAACGACCTCAAACATAATCTTGAGTTCTATTTTGACTACAGAACGGGCGAGCTGTTCCTTTGCAGCCTGTACGGAAATCCCGGAGAGATCTTTGACGGTATCGAGCTTTGCATGAAGGGCAACGTCGTGCGCGGCGTGTCGGGCGTTACGCTTGATAACCTCTGTATTCGCTACGGCGCAAGCCACGGTATGGGCGCGGGCACCTGTAAGGATCTGGTGATCCGTAACTGCGAAGTCGGCTGGATCGGCGGAAGCATACAGTTTATAAGCAACAATTGGCCGACGCGCTTCGGCAACGCTATCGAGATCTACGGCGGCTGCGATAACTACAAGATCTACAACAACTATATATATCAGGTGTTCGACTGCGGACCTACCGTTCAGTGGCAGGGTAAGCTTGACACCGAAAACGATCAGGTAATACTTGAACGCAATATCGAGATATACGATAACGTCATCGAGCGCTGCGACAGCCCGATGGAAGTTTGGCTGACTACGCCCGACTGTACCGAGACCTCGTATGCATTGCTTAAGAACATCTGTCTGCACGATAACCTCTGCCGCTATTCGGGCTACGGCTTCGGCGGATATATGCATCAGAAGTGCGACTATAATATGTTCTACGGCGCAGGCGAGACCAAAGCGAAGTATGAGGACGCATATATTGAGAATAACTATATGTGGTATATTCGTCTCTATGTGCATTTTGCTGTGCCGACCAATGTTAAAAACGGACTCGGCTTCAATTGGCGCAACAATACGATAATCAAGCCCTACGGCAGTGAATTCTCACTGCTCGGTGAGGACTATGAAAACGCAAAGGGTCACTTCAAGCTTTATCATTACACCGACGAAACGCTTAAAATGCTGATGGACGGCGGCTGTATCGGTGAAAACAGGTTCTATCACCATATGAAGTCGGAGCTTGAAAAATAAATTCAAATCGGAGTCGGCGGCGTCGGTTAATTTACCGACGCCGCAGTTTATCAAAATGAAAAAATTCGGTCTTGAAGATATCAGACGTGCAAACGTCAGACAGATATTCGCGCTCATCGAGGAAGGCGTAAAAACAAGCAGATTCGACCTTGCGCAGGATACCGGGCTGAGCCTGATGACCGTCGGCAAAATCATTGATATATTTGAAAAAAACGGAGCGGTCGTGCTTGAGACCTCGGATATGACGAAGGTAGGCAGAAAAGCCAAATATATAATGCCCGATAAGCGCAGGTGCGAGCTTGTGATCGAACGCGAGGGCGGATCGGTCTCGGTCTCGTTGTACGATATCGCTTTGAACAGACTCGGCTCGCTTCAGGGGAGTGCCGATGCGCTTGACGGACTCTTGCTTGAAGCGCTCGGCATGCTCGGTTCAGGCAAGCTGATCGGGATCGGCGCGACAGGCTTTGAAAGCGACTCGGAAATTACCGCGACAGCCGAAAATTTCGGCGTGTCGGTAAGCCTTTTGACCACGCCGACGATCGCCGGCGCTTATTCGGCGGTGCTCTCAAGCATGGCGGAGGGCGTGCAGCTGATGTACGTTGATACTGACTCAATGCAGGCGATATGCTTTGACGGCAGAGAAGCGGCGGCGTCGGTCAACGGCGTGCTCAGACGCATTCCGTATAACGGAAGCAAAGCGTACGCTGCGGCAGCCGCGGCAGTTTTTGCCGCACCGAGCGTGCTCTTTGTTGCCGGCGACAGGGCGGAATTTGCAGGCGAGGTTGAAACCAAGCTTGCACGTCTCGGAGTCAGGGATATTACCGTGCGCTCAGCGGCGTCGGATGCGGCGCGCGGAGCGGCGTATCTGGTGAGAGATGCCTTTATCACAGAATGTAAATAAATCGGATCCATGATGAATAAAACAGATATTTCCCGCAAATACTTACGTCAAGCGGAGTTATGCGCTCCGCAGAAGTTTTGCGGGGAATTTTTGCGTGAAGTTTTCACGGCGATAATTTTCGAATGCGGAAATGCCATACCTTTTGGTGTGAAGTTTCGTATATGCGCGAAGTTGACGCGGTTGTAAACTTCTTTAAAAATACCGATATTTTTATGTGTCGGCTGCGCGGCGTGAAAATTTTGTCCCGCAAAAGCGAAGTTTTAAGCTTCGCTTTTGATTTTTTGAGTCGGCTACGCCGATATGGAGTTTTATCATGGAAAACAAGGCAAATAAGTGTATCGAATGTACCGTTACCGAGTGCAAGAATCACTGCACTGCTGAAAATTACTGCTCGCTTGATTCGATTCTCGTAGGCACACACGAGTCAAACCCCACCGAAAGTGCTTGCACCGACTGCAAGTCTTTCGTTAAGAAGAACTGCTGCGGCTGATTTGACTTTTTTGAGAGTAAGACTCGTCTCGTTTCAGGCATGATCTGATGGTACGTCCTCTGAGAAAACGCATTTTGCGCTTTCTTTGGGGGCGTTCTTCACTATATTGTAAATAAATTATGAATATACTTGAAATTCTCTTGCTAAAGTATTATCATATTAAAGTATTTCAGAAAAGAGAGCTTGAAGTTTTTGACGCAAACGTCGGAGTTGCGTCTGCTGATTCAAGACTGATTTATTGCGTGATCGTAAGTATTTACCACTCGTTTGACCGCCGGTTTGACTATGGTTGCGCCAAAGGCGCCGCCTTTGGATCTGCTCTTTCGATACGCTTGGCATTATTTTCGGAGAATCTGTTTTGTTACCGCTTATTATTTCCGCATTAGAGACTGAACATGAACGAAATCTGGTTGCTAAAATTTATCGCGATTATTACCCGGTGATGATGTACACCGCCGAAAACATTTTGAATAATCGGATCGAAGCCGAGGACGTAGTTCAGGATGCACTGCTGAAGATCATTTGTATGATCGATTCGGTTGACTTCAGCAGTGAAGAAAGGCTTAAAAATTTCTGTTGCTTGATCACAAAACACCGCGCTATTGACAAGATGCGTTCGGCAGTCGTAAAAGCTGACGAAAGTTATGAGGAAGCCTGTGAATATGAAAATTCGCCGGAGGACGACCCGAGCGACCTTGTAGTCGGAAACGAGTCGTACAAGGTGATCCTTAAAGAAATATCAAAACTTGACGATAAATATCGCGAGGTTTGCATACTTAAATACGCGAACGGAATGAAAGAACGCGAGATCGCAAAGGCGCTTGATCTGACCGAAAACACGGTGGGCGTTCGTATATTCCGCGCAAGACAGTTACTTAGGATGAGACTGAAAAAAGAGGGAGTTTATGAATAAAGACCAAAGTTTGAGAGAGAACGTCTTTGATGCGCTTCTCAAGACTGCTTTTGAGGAATACAGCCGCGCCGAGCTTGATAAACTGCCGAGCGACGCGGAGCTGAGAGCCATGTATCCGCCGCAGAGAAAGCTGCCGAAAAAGCTTCGCCGCCTTGAAAAGCGGTATGCACGCCGCGAACCTGCCGTGCTTTTCTATTTCAAGCGTGTCTGCGTAATATTACTTGTGACTTTGGCTGCCGGAACGGCGATACTGTCAACTCAACCGTCGGTACGTGCTGCGATAACGAACACGGTCGTCAATTGGTTTGAAAAGTACGTTGAAATAATATTTGTCGATAACTCGCTTGAGGGAGAGACAGAACTTGAGACCTTTAAAACCGGAAAACTTCAGGTGGGCTATATTCCCGAGGGATATGAGCTTATGGACGAAGAAGAAAATGATTTTGTATGCTATAAAGCTTATTATTGTGGAGGAAAATCATTTTATATAGATCTGTACGAATCGGATGGTGCAGCACCGGGATATGATATTGAACATTTTGAATGTGAGGATGGTTATGTAAACGGGCTGAGAGCATACTATTTTAAGGGAATCGACCGTTTTTACAATATGATCGTTTTCGGAAACAGCAAGTATTTTGTATCTGTTGCCGGCGAGCTTGAGTTTGATGAAATGGTCAAGGTTGCCGAAAATATCAAGTGATTTTCCCGTAATAAAAGTACTTTGCAATGCGTATATATTACCGTTAAAACAAGGCGTCCGAGCTATACACAGCTTAGGACACCTGAAATTGTTTGTCGTTTGAACGACAGGAGGTAAAAATATGCGTAATGCAAAAATCAAAACCAAGAAGCTCTTTATGTCAATTGTTACAGTCGTGCTTGCAGCTGTGATGCTCTTGCAGCCGGCGCTTGCTTTTGACATTATTACCGATGATGACACGATTGAGCCGCCGCATGAATCGCCCGAATGGGATTATGCGACGAGTGTTACTCCGGATATTTCATTCGGCTCGACGATTGATGTATCCGTATTGGTGAAGGGAAAATCTGGTACTACATACACCGGCGGTGTTGTGGTTTTGAGAAAAATCAAAGGCGATGGAACGGGAATAATTGCGTCGTGGAACAATATTGAGTTTGACAGTAATAATTTTAACTTTTTTGAATCAACTTCATACGTGCCGACTGCCGGTACTTACCGTCTTGCATTTGTTATTACCGCGGTAAACAACGGTAAAGAAGAAGTGGTTAACAAGAACATCACCAAAGTTTTTGAATAAATCGAACACAGAGAACAAAGTAATAAAATACACCGACAGGTTCGGGGATCCGAGCCTGCCGGTGTGTTTTTTATTTGCCGAGGTTTTCGATCGCTTTAACGATATTTTCGTACTGTTCGCGGTACTTGGCAAGCTTTGCACGCTCGCCGTCAATAACCGCCGCCGGAGCCTTGGAAACAAAGCCCTCGTTAGACAGTTTCTTTTCGATACGGTCGATCTCGCCCTGCGTTTTTTCCTTTTCCTTGTTCAGACGTGCGCGTTCTTCCTCAAAGTTGATGATATCCGCAAGCGGGACAAAGAGGGTCGCGCTGCCCGAAACGATCTGTATCGGGTTCTTGTCGGGGCAGGGGGCAAATTCCACCTTTGACGCGCCGGCAAGCTTTTCAAAGAATACCGCGGTATCGGGATTGTATATATCGCTTCTCTCGGTCACGATATATACGGCAGCTTTCTTCGACGGGGCAACATTCATTTCGGTCCTGCGGTTGCGCAGCGCGCGGATCGAGTCGATCAGCGCATTCATCTTAGCTTCTTCCTCGGGGAAGTCAAGCGACTCGTCGTACTTCGGGAAGCGTGAGATCATGATGCTTTCCTCGTCATGCGGGAGGGCGGAGTATATCTCCTCGGTGATAAAGGGCATGAACGGGTGCAGCAGCTTGAGCGTTTCGCGCAGTACATATGCAAGCACGTTCTGCGCGGTCTTGTTGCTCTCGCCCTCGCTCTGAAGACGCGGCTTGGTAAGCTCTATATACCAATCGCAGTAAATATCCCAGATGAAGTCGTAGATCTTCGCGAGCGCAACGCCGAGTTCAAAGCGGTCGAGGTTGGCTTCAACGTCGCGGGCAAGCGTGTTGAACTTTGAGATTATCCACTTGTCCTCAAGCGCAAGCGCGGAGGTCTCGGGGAGCGCGGCGGTATCTATATCCAGATTCATCAGCACGAAGCGCGCGGCGTTCCAGATCTTGTTGGTGAAGTTGCGCGCCGCTTCGATCTTTTCTTTCGAGAAGCGCATATCGTTTCCGGGGGAATTTCCGGTCGCAAGCGTGAATCTGAGCGCGTCGGCGCCGTACTTTTCGATCATTTCAAGCGGATCTATACCGTTGCCGAGCGACTTTGACATTTTTCTGCCCTGCTCGTCGCGGACAAGTCCGTGAATGAACACGTGTTCAAACGGGATCTCGCCGGTGTGTTCGAGCGACGAGAAGATCATTCTTGCGACCCAGAAGAAGATTATATCGTAGCCGGTGACAAGCACGCTGGTCGGGAAGTAACGCTTGAGGTCTTCGGTCTTTTCGGGCCAGCCGAGCGTTGAGAAAGGCCAGAGTGCCGACGAGAACCAGGTGTCGAGCACGTCTTCCTCACGGCGCACGCGCGCGCCGCACTTCGGGCAGACTTCGATATCTTCCTTGGAGACGGTCACTTCACCGCAGGCGTCGCAATAGAACGCCGGGATCCGGTGACCCCACCAAAGCTGACGGGAAATACACCAATCGTGTACGTTCTCCATCCAATTCGTGTAGGTTTTGGTGAAACGCTCGGGAACAAATTTGACTTTGCCGCTTCTGACGACTTCAAGCGCGGGCTTTGCAAGCGGCTCCATTTTTACAAACCACTGATTTGAGGTCAGTGGTTCCACCGTGGTCTTGCAGCGGTAGCAGGTGCCGACGTTGTGCGAGTGCGGTTCGATCTTTACGAGATATCCGCCCGCTTCGAGGTCTTTGACGATCTCGCGTCTTGCCTCGTAGCGATCCATTCCGTCGTAGCGGGTGCCCGGCATATTTATCGTTGCGTCGTCGTTCAGTATGCGCGGCATATCGAGGTTGTGGCGCTGACCCACCGCAAAGTCGTTCGGGTCGTGCGCCGGGGTGATCTTAACGCAGCCGGTACCGAACTCGCGGTCAACGTAATCGTCGGCGATCACGGGGATCTCGCGTCCGACCAGCGGCAGGATCAGCATTTTGCCGACGATATCGCGGTAACGCTCGTCATCGGGATTTACGGCGACTGCCGTATCGCCGAGCAGCGTTTCGGGACGTGTGGTGGCTATGGTAACATAGCCGCTTCCGTCCTTGAGCGGATAGCGGATATGCCAGAAATTGCCTGCCTGCTCGGAGTATTCAACTTCGGCGTCCGAAAGCGCGGTAGCGCAGTGCGGGCACCAATTGATGATGCGGTTGCCGCGGTAGATAAGCCCTTTGTTATAGAGGTTTACGAAAACCTCGCGGACCGCCTTTGAACAGCCCTCGTCCATCGTGAAGCGCTCGTGCTCCCAATCGCAGGAGGAGCCGAGCTTTTTCAGCTGATTGATAATGCGGCTGCCGTACTGTTCTTTCCACGCCCAGACGCGTTCAAGAAATTTTTCGCGGCCGAGGTCATAGCGCGTAAGTTTTTCGTTTACGCGCAGATTTTCTTCGACCTTGATCTGCGTAGCGATCCCGGCGTGGTCGGTCCCGGGGATCCACAGTGCGGAAAAGCCCTGCATACGCTTGTATCTGATAAGGATATCCTGAAGCGTTTCGTCAAGGGCGTGTCCCATATGGAGCTGACCCGTGACGTTCGGAGGGGGAATTACGATAGTGAACGCAGGTGCGCTCGGATCTTTTTTCGGTTTGAAGTAGCCTTTGTCGTTCCAAGTCTGATAGATTCGGTCTTCGATCTCGCCCGGAGCAAAGTTCTTCGGAAGCTCATGCTTGCTCATTAAACGGTCCTCACTTTCAAAAATCGGTAATTTTCGTAACTTGATGCCATAAAAAAAGGCACCTGTCAGCCGGGACGCATTTCTGCGCGGTACCACCCGTATTCACGGCCATTCGACCGTGCGCTCAAACTCCTTAACGCGGAAAACGTCCGAGTCTACTTGCGGCAGACGCCGCTTTCTTTCGGAAGCTGTGAGACGACTTCGCCGATCGTCAAACGCGGCTTTTCAGCAACTGCCGCTCTCTGTGGAATGAAGCGGAGAGCGGAAGGACAATTCCGCTCTCACGGCTACTCTTTCTCATACGCTTTTATTCACGACAATTATAATTCAACTTTGCCTGTTTGTCAAGAATTATTTTGTTTATTGCTTTTTTGCTTGTGTAGTGTTACAATAGAAGT
>DHJP01000164.1 GCA_002404395.1 Clostridiales bacterium UBA4717 | reverse complement strand
ACCGCCGAGCTTTGCGACTATATTTGCTGCGGAAGCTTTCGGATAGAGCTGAGTCATCCACATTGAACCGTCGGTGCGCTCAAGCAGTACGGTGTTCCCTCTGTTGTTGTCTACCGCGTAAGAGCTTCTTGCCACATTAGGCAACAGCGGCAGAGAGACTATCGGATTCGTGGTGGTGTTCAGCGCCTTGAAAACTTCCTTTACGTCATTGAGATAATGTAACTCGGTCGGCTTCACTTTATAGCTTCTCCCGGAGCTGCCGTCGGTCGCATCATTATCAAACGCGTAGGTGTATCCGTCGGTTGCCTTATACCCGCCCGGAACATCTGTAAGATAATCCGCTTTGAGTATACCGACCTTGGGGCGGTTTGATGTGCAATGGTTGGCAACCAGACCGTAAGGCGTTATAGTGTCTTCGGGCAATAGACCCACAAAGTTGCCGTTATCAAGAAAGGCTTTGCTTCGTTGGCTCTGATAGATCGGGAATATGTGTTTGATAAGACCGAGATTGCCAAGCGAAATAACACTTTGCAGTCCGAACCCCCACATATCGCCGTCTTTGTTGATAACAAATCCGGTCACGGCATCTTCGGCGGTCGATTCCTGCGCGGTAAAGTATTCATCGGGAAAAACACGCACTGCGTTTTCGGTCAATACTTCAAGTGAAAGGACATAGTCATTATACTGAACAAATTCGCCTCTCGACCATGCCGCCGGGTCGTAGCCTTTCGGTATGACCTTTTCACTCCAACGATAGAATTTGTTGTCGCTGCCGCAAACGCCTCCGGCAACGACCGCTTTGGCATTGTCAAGCACCTTTGAAAGTCCCTTGTTGTATGCGTTTTCTTCGCCGAGATAGGTGTAGCCGAGATATACGCTTCCGTCATTCTTCAAAACAGCGATCACCGTAGCATAGCGGTGCTCGGCAAAGGCTTTACAGTCGGTAGCGATGGTTTTGCCGCTGACAATTTCCTTGACTTCGCCGTTTGCAGTCATATAATGCGCTTTGCCTGCCTGCTTGACGCCTTTAGCCAGCACTTCTTTTTTATGATCAGTGGACACGCCGTAAAGCGTACCGTCTGCAGTAAGAATACTGCGTCTGGTATTTCCGGCAGTCAGCACCAAACCGTATTCAGAATAATCGACTACATTTTCGATCTTGTTTATGACCGTAGGATCAATGTCTTCGCTTAAGTGTCCGACCTGATAATAGGTATTGTCCGGCGAGATAAACTCGGTGGTGCTGAGAATATTGTTGGTCATGTACTGAGGCTCGCAATCGATCTCAGGGTACTGTATGAACTCGTAATTAAATTTTTCAACCTCACCGCCTGACGAACCGATCAGTCCTTTTGCAATGTTAAGATCGTCAAGCCAAGTATATTCGGGAGTGAAATGAATAACACGGCTTGAATTTTTTATGTCATCGGTGCCCTTGAATATATTATCCTGCGTGGAAAAATACATAGAGACATTCACGCCCTGAGGCATAGCGCAGGTGAGAAACTCGCCGTCGGGTCCGACCGCCATAATTGCGGTCGCAGGGCTGAGATTCTGGACAAACTGTTTATTCTGATCATAAAGGTCTATCGAAGTGATTATCGTATCTTCGGTATACAATTGATGATAATTGGCGTAACGCTCGACCGAGGGATCGTTCATGGCAAGTAAATAATTGCTCTCGTTCAGATTGAATGCACGCATCATATCTTCCTTATCCAAAGAACCGAAAGTGCCCTCATAAGTCAGCTTCAGGTAATAACCCTGCAGATCCTTACGCTTCAGCGGCTCGGAAAAAGTCAGATTTTTGTTTTCATCCTTGAACTGTGTTCCGATAAAGAAAGTGTAAGGTGAACCAAGCGTTAATTGATATGGGCTGACGCCTGCGGAATACACCTGATTGATGGGAATATAGCGTTCAAACAATGTTTCGTCTGCCGCAGCCGCACTCGTGCTGACAGGCAATACCGATAACATCATCAGAAAAACCAACACCCACGATACTATTCGATTTTTCATGATAATTTGTATCCTTTCTGCGATATTTATTGTTTCTGTTTACATTATAAACCTATTCCGAGCGAATTTCAACCGCTTTGACACAATTTATTAAAAAATCCGAGACAAAAACTTTGTCTCGGATTTTCAGGTCAAACCGCTCAATTATTTTGAGAATCGCCCGTAATTCGGTGCAGATTCACCGTACTTTGCACAAGCCTTACACGTTAGGTTTATTTATCTTCAAAAATGCTTGTCTCAAGCTTCCATTCCCTGCACTTTCCGCAGTTGTCGCATAGATGCGGCACATACTCCGGATCCGACTCAAGCTCGGCATCGGTAAAGAGAAAAGCGACTCTCTGAAGCGGGCCGAATTTTGGCGTCAACAGCACTTTACTCCAACCGATCTCACCGAGTCCGCACGCCACGGCGGCAATATTGATTTTATCACACAAGCGTATTATAATAAGAAAGCAATTATTCAAGCGATATCGGGAACAATGAGCTTGCCAAGATCGCCGGATATCATCCATACCACCTCAATCGGTTGATGCGTGATTTCACTCAAACCACCACACATCGTTATCTGCTCAATTTCAGGCTGAAAAAGTCACTTGAACTGCTGACCAATACAACCCTGACAATTTCAGCGATCTCCGAAAAGTGCAGCTTCGCCTCCGCATACTATTTTTCAAATTCATTCAAAGCGGAGTTCGGCAAAACTCCGAGCGAATATCGCAGAATGCAAAAAAACAAGGCATAGCCGACTGAAGTGAACCCAAAAGTATAG
>DHJP01000046.1:932-11180 GCA_002404395.1 Clostridiales bacterium UBA4717 | reverse complement strand
CACCGCACCGCAACCGACGATCTTACCTATGATCCCGAGCGCGACAAATACTAAAGCGAACAAAAGTCCGCTCGGCTTGAAGCCCGAAAAATCGGCGCTGATACCGATATATGCAAAAAACATCGGAGTGAACAACATATATCCGCTGACAATCACCTTGCGGTCAACCACAGAACCTTCGTCGATCCCGCTGAGCATAAGTCCCGCCATGTACGCACCGGTTATAGCCGCGATGCCGAAAAATTCTTCGGCGCAGTACGCGTATATAAAACACATCGCAAGCGCGAATATGCTCGTTCTGCGTTTGTGCGGATATAATTTCACAAGCTGCTTGAAAAGCAGTCTGAGCAATATTCCGAGTCCGATCGTAAACGCGAAAAAGCCCGCCGCTTTAAGTAACGTGATCCCGATGCTTCCGCCGCCGTTGAGTCCGGTGATAAGGCTGAGCAGGATTATGCCGAGCACATCATCGATTATAGCCGCAGAAAGTACGGTAGTCCCGGCCTTCGTATTGAGCTTACCTAACTCACGCAGAGTTTCGACGGTTATACCCACGCTCGTTGCCGACAGGATGCAACCGATAAACAGTGCGTTCATAAGCTTGTTATGGTCAGCGGCTTCACCGAGACCGCCCATAAACATAAGCGCTCCGACCGTTCCGAGTGCCACGGGAAGCAACACCCCGGCGCAGGCAACTGCGGTAGCAGCGGCTCCGCTGCGCTTCAATTCCCCGAAATCGGTTTCAAGTCCGCTTGAAAAGAGAATGAACACCACGCCTATCTGCGATAAGCTTTGAAGCACTTTCATCTCAGCCTCGCTCGGCGATACGATCCCGTGAAAATTCGGGATCATTCCGCCGCCGAGCAACGCAGGCCCGATCAGCAGACCGGCAATTATCATGCCGACCACCTGCGGCAGTCCGAGCTTTCGCGTGAACATACCGAGCAGTTTTGTCGCCAAAAGAATTATGCCGCAGTAAAGCAGTATATTCATTACGTTAAATTCCATTTATTACTCCTAAGCCGTTACCGGCTTGATCCTCTGAGCGGTGCTCAGGATTATTCCGAAAGCACGGAATACATAATATAAAGAAACAACAAGATATAATTTATCACAAATCGACCTTTATGTCAATCTTTTTTCAAAAACTTTCTTGACAAACGGCTTGCCTGTGAGGTATAATGTCAACATACGGAGGACACTCCGTATGCGTGCGGACATGACCGCGCGAAAATACTGTCCACAGAGAGCGGCAGACGCTGAAAAGCCGCGGCAGTATCGCGAAGGTTACCACCGCATTGCATTACAAACTTATACCAAAGAGTTAAACGCTCGGGTGGAACCGTGCGGAAGTTTTGTATTTCCACACCCCGGACAAAATTGTCCGGGGTGTTTTTGTCTCGGACAAGTACATCGGAGCCGACGTTCAGATTCACCGTCGGTTCAATTCCAAAGTACCGATACATTACGGAGGTAGAATTATGAACATCAGAATCAACGAAACAGTGCTGAATCTTCCCGAAGAAGCAACCGCTTACGATGCGCTCAAGGAAGCCGGGCTCATCACCCGCGAGGTGCTCGCGGCAAGTGTCAACGGCAAGACCCGTGACCTTACATGCGGGCTTAACGAGAACGATACCGTAGCTCCGCTGACATTTGCGGACGACGAAGGCAGACACGTGTTCTTCCACACCGCTTCACACATTCTCGCTTGCGCAGTCAAGCGTCTTTTCCCGGAAGCCAAGCTCACGATCGGACCTGCGATCGACGACGGCTTCTATTATGATTTTGACAGCGATATTACCTTTAATCCCGATAATCTCGCAAAGCTCGAAGCCGAAATGAAAAAAATAGTCAAGGATAACCTCAGACTCGAACGCTTTACACTGCCGCGTGACGAGGCAAAAAAGCTTATGGAAGACGCCGGCGAGCCTTACAAAGTACTGCTTATAGACCGCGTTCCCGAGGGCGAGGAGATCTCATTCTACAAAATGGGCGAGTTTACCGATCTTTGCGCCGGACCGCATCTGTTCTCGACCGGAGCTGTCAAGGCTTTCAAGCTTACTCAATGTACCGGTGCATATTGGGAGGGCAAGAGCGATAATAAAATGCTCCAGCGTGTGTACGGCACGGCTTTCCCGACCAAAGAGGAGCTGAAAGAGCACCTTGACCGTCTGGAAGAAGCCAAAAAGCGCGACCACAACAAGCTCGGACGCGAGCTTGAGCTTTTCACGACCGTCGATATTATCGGTCAGGGACTCCCGATCATGCTGCCGAAGGGCGCGCGCATGATCCAGATACTTCAGCGTTTTGTCGAAGATACCGAGCAAAGACGCGGCTGGCTTTTGACAAAAACGCCGTTCATGGCAAAATCCGACCTCTACAAGCTGTCGGGACATTGGGATCATTACCTCGACGGTATGTTCGTACTCGGCGATCCCGAAAAGGACAAGGAAGTGTTCGCACTGCGTCCGATGACCTGTCCCTTCCAATACCAGGCATACCTCAACAAGGGTCGCTCATACCGCGACCTGCCGCTCAGATATAATGAGACCTCCACGCTCTTCCGCAATGAAGCCTCGGGCGAAATGCACGGTCTTATCCGCGTAAGACAGTTCACGATCTCGGAGGGACATCTCATGTGTACTCCCGAACAGCTCGAAAACGAATTCCGCGGCTGTCTGGAGCTTGCAATCTACTTCCTCAAAACACTCGGACTTTATGAGGACGTAAGCTACCGCTTCTCTCAGTGGGACCCGAACGACCGCGAAAAGTATATCGGAACACCCGAGCAGTGGGACGAAGCTCAAAGCACCATGAAGACCATACTTGACGATCTCGGCATAAACTATAAGATCGGCGTCGGAGAAGCCGCTTTCTACGGTCCGAAGCTCGACATTCAGATCAAAAATGTTTTCGGTAAGGAAGACACGCTTGTAACTATCCAGATAGACCAACTGCTTTCCGAAAAATTCGGCATGGAATATACCGACCGCGACGGCGTGAAGAAGCATCCTTATATCATTCATCGCACCTCGCTCGGCTGCTACGAGCGCACGCTCGCACTGCTCATCGAAAAATACGCCGGTGCTTTCCCGACCTGGCTTGCACCCGTGCAGGTCAAATTATTGCCGATAGGCGAAGAACAGCATAAGTACGCGGAAGCGATCAGCGAACGCATGAAAGATCTCGGCATACGCGTTGAGCTTGACGAGCGCAACGAAAAGATCGGATACAAGATCCGCAGTGCGCAGATGGAAAAAGTACCGTATATGCTGATAATCGGTGAAAAGGAAATGGCGGCAAACACCGTTTCGGTCAGGACCCGTAAGGGCGACGAGACCGGCGCGGTCGGAGTCGATGACTTCATCCGCGATATTCTCGCGGAGATCGCCGAAAAGCGCAGATAACAAACCGTAAAAATGCCTGTCGGGTAAAATGCACCCGACAGGCATTTTTGAAATTATATTTTAATCGCTTTTGCCTGAATGAGTTTGAGCTTTGACCTGATCTGCCAATGTATTATTATCGGAAATACAGTATTATCCCTCAGCCATTTCACGCTGAGCGGTAACAAGTCGGTAATAAATACCGCGTTTTTTCATAAGCTCCTCGTGCGTACCCGATTCGGCGATCGCGCCGCCGTCAATAACGATCAGCCGGGTAGCGTTTCTGAGCGTAGAGAGCCGATGCGCTATCGCAAAGGCAGTGCGGTTCGCTGTCAGCTTTGCAAGCGCGTCCTGAACGCGGCGTTCGGTTTCAGTGTCAAGCGCCGCCGTAGCTTCGTCAAGCAAAAGTATCTTCGGGTCGCGTAACAAGGCACGTGCGATCGCGATACGCTGACGTTCGCCGCCCGAGAGGGTATATCCGCGCTCGCCGATGCGCGTATTGTACGCATCAGGAAGCTTCATAATAAACCCATGCGCCCCCGCCGCCTTTGACGCGGCGATCACCTCGTCATAACCTGCCGAAGCGTTGGCATATGCAATATTATCGTATATAGAACCGGCAAAAAGGAAGGTCTCCTGAAGCACCGCTCCCATTTGCGAGCGCAGTGATTCCTGCGAATAGTCCCGCAGATCTCGCCCGTCGATCTTCACACATCCGGAAGTCGGGTCAAACATCCGCATGACCAAATTGATAAGCGTGCTTTTACCGGCGCCCGAGCGTCCGACAATTCCGATCATCTCGCCCGGTTCAACCTCAAGATCAATGCCGTTAAGCACGTTCTTGCTGTCATCGTAGCCGAAGCTCAGCTTCTCAAAGGTGACTCTGCCCTCTATCGGAACTTTTACGGCTCCGGGTCTGTCGGTCACTGCCGCATCATCGTCAAGCACCTCAAACACTCTGGAAAGCGATCCTAAAAAGTTCACAAGCAGGCGCGGAAGCCGCGACAGCGCACTTATAGGCGCATATATCATACCGGTATACGCCGAAAACTGCGCCATTTCTCCGAAAGTCATACTGCCGTCGAGAATATGCTCGCCGACAAAATACAGCAGGAAAAACTGCCCGATCCCCATAAGCATAAACAACGGGTTCATCGTGAGCGCCCAATGCACATCATTATCAAAGGTAGCCGTTTTGTCAGCCCTTGACGCCTTGTCATAGCGCTCGGACTCGTTCTTTTCACTGCCGTAGGACTTGACCACGCGAATACCCGAATAAATATCATGCAATACGCTGTTCATCAAAGAGCGACAGCCCCACTCACGCATCCAAAGTCTGCGAAACATTCCGCGAAGCAGATAAAACAAAAACGCAATGATCGGAACGGGCGCAAGTATCAAAAATGCCAGCCTGACGTTGTACATGAAAATTATCAGTGAAGCGGCAATAAGCACGGTAAATTGCTCGATATAATTCGGAAGATGCACTGTAAAATGCCGATGCAGCTGCGGCACATCGCGCGTCATTCGGTTGTACAGATCGCCCTGCGAGTATTTGGAAACGTCCGAAACCGAAAGCGATTCTATCTTGTCAAACACCAGAGTGCGCAGTCGGTCCACAAGACCCGCGCCCCCCTTTGCGGTCAGATAATTCCTTACAAAAGCAAGCAGGGTATTGACTAAATATACGCCGATCATCGAAAGCAGTACAAGCGCAAAGCCCGAATATGAAATATCGCTCCTGCCGCTTTTTATGTAATCGTCAACAAGTATGCGGTTTATTACCGGCGTGACAAGCGACATCCCGGCAGTGGCAAAAAGTATCAGCACCGAGCCTATCACATACCATCTGTATTCTCCGGCTATGCCGAAAAAGCGAAGCGCAAGTTTTAGCGGCTGAGAACACTTCCTGCAGCGCGTCTCTCCGGGGGGCAACTCGCCGCCGCAATGCGGACAGCGCCGCAGCTCCCGCAAATACGCTGAAGGATGCCCGCTTCCATTTTCAGGTGTACTTACATCGGTTTTGTCCCCGCCGTAAAGCGGCGTGAGCATATGCATTGCGTCGGAATACATTAGTTTATCGCGCATATCCGAGCCGAAAAGCCGCGTAGGTTTGCCGTCACAAAGACATTCAATATATACACAGCCGTTTTCCGAATCGAGCGTCGGCTTGCTCACACGTTCATTTGCGATTTCAAGCGTGCGTTGACCGTCATAGACTACAATACGATCGTCAAAAAACGCGGCTATTCCGTCATGAGGAAACGTAAACGGACAAATAAATTTTAACTTTTCCTCCGAAGCGTCGAAATCCCCGATCACCGATGCAAGCCGTTTCACAAGCTCATCGCGATCATGCCGTTTATCGTCCTTCATACGCCGTTTCTTAAAATATTTCATCCGACCGCCTCACAGATACATATCAATTTTCTTACGGCTCTTTTTGTCAAGCGCCGCAAGCGATCTTATCATGCAGCGATTCTGGTCGTTGTCAAATATCAGCATCCGATCTCCGTTTATCTTTACCATGCACTTGTACGGATCCTTGAGCGTAAGCTCTCGCACCTTACCGTCGATCACGACTTTAAGGTAGGTATATCCCATTCGCTCGCGCATTGAAATTATACGTTCGATCTCAGGGCAGTAGTAGACCCGAGCAAGCTCATCTGCCACAAGCTTTTGCTCATGTTCGGGAAAATCCGCAAGCTTTTCGACAAGTCCGATCTCAAATCCGTCGGGATCCTGAACCGAAATATATTCGTCGGCAAGCGAAAACGGAAAAGCGCGGCGCAGGCGCACGCGATCGTAATGCGAAACTCTCACCGGATCAAGCTCGCTTTCGCGCAGTTTATCGGGATCTGCCTTGAAATCCAGCGCGAGAAAATCTCCGTTTGACGAAAATTCGGCAATTTCGGGTGTAAGGTAAAGTATGCCGTTGTTAAGTTTGATATTCATTATCTCCCACTCCCTTTTTCGCTTCCCTGCGCACCGTCTTGCGCATCACTGCCGTCACTCAATATATTTTTCATTGCTTCAAGCTGAAGCGTGCACAGCTTACGATATATTCCGTTTTCTTTTTCCATAAGTTCCGAATGAGTGCCGTATTCCGCTACCCTGCCGTCTTCGATCACAAGCAGCTTGTCGGCATCCTTGAGCGTGGAAAGTCTGTGAGCTATCATGATCGTGGTAAGATCGCCCGAAAGCTTTGAGATCGCACGGCTTATCCGCTGTTCGGTAACCGTGTCCATCGCCGCTGTGGCTTCGTCAAGAATAAGTATCCGCGGTCGGCGCAAAAGTGCGCGCGCAATTGATATCCGCTGAAGCTCGCCGCCCGAGAGCGCGCGGCTTCCGAAGCCGATCTTGGTCTCGTATCCGTCTGGCAGTTTCATAATAAAGTCGTGCGCTCCCGATTCGCACGAAGCCTTGATCACGTCCGCGTAGGTCGCCCCCTCCACGGCGTATGCGATATTTTCAAAAACCGTACCCGAAAACACGTAGGTCTCCTGCGATACCACCGCGATATTGCGCCTGATATCCTCAAACGCCAGCTCGCGCACATCAATACCGTCAAGCTTTATACTTCCTCCCGAAACATCATAAAGTCTGACAAGCAGATTGACGATAGTCGATTTTCCCGAGCCTGTGTGCCCTACAATACCGAGCGTGCTTCCGGCAGGCACCTTAAAGGAGACCGAATCAAGCGTGCGCTTGGACTTTGTATACGAAAAATCCACGTTTGAAAACTCAATATCACCGCGCAGTTCGCCTTTTATATGTATCGGATTCGGTTTTTCCGAAACATCGGGATGCGCGTCAAGTATTTCAAACAGTCTCGAAGCGGCGCTTGAGCACTCGCCGAGTCCCGAAATGCTCCGTATTATCCGATCAAGCGGCTCGTAGACCATTCCGATATATGCAATAAAAGTAAGAAAATCACCGTAGCTCAGCTCTCCGCGAAATACTCTGATTCCGCCGAGCGCCCAGACTCCGAAAAGTCCGATATTGAGCAGGATCGCCGCACACGGGAACATTATATTGTCAAACATAGTCGTGCGGTAAAAAATATCCGATTGCGCAAAGCTCAGCTTCCCGAAGCGCCGGCTTTCCTCGCTTTCCTTCGCAAACGCCTTGACCACCCGTATTCCCGAAAGAATGTCGCTGACCTTTGCGGTAACCGCGCGGCGTTTGATATAGTGCTCAAGATCTTTCCGTCTGTGCCACGAGAATATGTACTTCATGATCACCACATAGACCGGTACAAAGGATACCGCCACAAGCGAAAGCAGCTGGTCCATCATAATCATGATCACGCACATAACTATTATTTTTACTATATCAATGATCAGCCAAGGTATGATCTCTCCGAAATAGCGGTAAATGGTCTCCGAATCGTTCTCAAGCTGAAGCATGAGTCCGCCCGTGCGGCTTGAAGTGAAAAAGCTAAGCGAAAGTCGGTTTATAGATTCAAACAGCGTTTTTTTAAGATCGTATTTCAGCTCTGTGGCGATCTTAGAGGTAGTGATATCATTGATCACCGAAGCAATCAGATCGGCAAGCTTGATCGCACCTATAATTATAAGCACAAGCACGACCCTGCCGTAGAAGCTTCCGCCCTCGGTCAACACCTTGTCAAAGAAAAACGAGTTGCTTACATAAGGCGAAAGCACGCCGAGCGCGCTGATAAATACCATCAGCAGAAGTATTATCGCCACCTGCGGTATATAACGTTTGAAAAAGGGGATCAGGCGGGTCAGATTGCCGCGCGCGCCCGAGCAGTTCGGGCAGATCCCGCGCGGATCCGGAAAGCGTCTGCCGCATTTCGGACAATAACTTTCGGCATCAAGCGGATCTATTCCGTCAAACGCACCGCGTCTGATCTGATCGAAATAATCAAAAAAAAGCGTTATCGTTTCCTTGTATGTGTTTGTGGTGTAGCAGATAAGGTGATCGCCATGTGCGTCTCTGACCAAATAGCGTATTCCGCCCGCCGTTTCCTCCGAGTCCGATTTTACGATCGAGTCAAGCGGATAGGTCTCAAACGAATGTTCGGCAAAAGACAATTCAGCTTTCGGCGCGGAAAAGCGATGCTTTTTCAACACTTCAAGCGTCGTGCTTCCGCGAAGCACGACAAGCTCGCTTTGCGTTGCAAAAACGTAGGTCTGCTCTCCGCCTATAAGTTCGGTCACACCCACGGCAAGCAAAAATACGCTTGTGCGCAGTTTTTTATTTTTTTCAAGATACCCGAGCACCTGATCCGGTATCTTAGTAAGCATATCCATGCCGTTACCTCATAAAACACCGCAAGCGGAAATGGTTCGCCCCGACTCATTCAAACGCAAGCCGAGCGCTTTGTAAATTATACCATACTGCCATATTGCCTTTGTGAACATTATGTTAATTATATTTCTGCCGCTTGAAAGTCGGACAAGTGTGTGGTAAAATTACTGTAAATCGGTTTGTAATTACCGAAAAATGATGCAACGACGGAGTCGGCAAAACGGAATGCATTATACAGAGAGTCGGACACCACGCTGAAAGCCCGATTGTGCGCCGTTACGCCTTTCGCTCCCGAGCACGCCTTGTGAAAAGCCGAGCAAGCAGTTTCGTATCTCTGCCGCAGCTCCGAGTAGTTTGGCGCGAAGATTCCGCGTTAAGGAATAACGAGTGTCCGCTTTTTTGCGGAAATCGAGGTGGTACCGCGGAAGGTACGGGTATTTCCCGCCGTTCGTCCTTGTGTTCGGACGACGGCTTTTTTATTTTTCCGCAAGATCTTATCCCGCCAAACAGCTCCTCAGCTTTCAAGCCCGTAAAATTTTAAACGGTCGCCGTTTTAGAATTATCGGGTATCCCTAAGACGGCTGAAGCCGATGCGGAAATTAACTATTGTTTTTTTTAGTCTTATTTTTTGAGTCGGCTACGCCGACATGGAGAAAATTATGAAAGAAAAGCTTGAACAGATACGTCAGGCGGCAAAAGCGGCGCTTGACGATGCCGCCTGCGATGCCGAGGAGATCAGAATACGCTTCCTCGGAAAAAAAGGTGAATTAACGGCAGTCCTACGCTCAATGGGCGGACTTTCACCGGAGGAGCGCCCGATAGCAGGTCAGCTTGCAAACGAAGTCAGAACTTACATCGAAAACGCTATTGACGAAAAGAAAAAGGAGCTTCAGACACTTGCACAGGCAAAAAAGCTGAAATCCGAGCGCGTTGACGTTACGCTCCCGGCAAAAATGCCGCAGATCGGCGGCAGACACCCGCTCGCGGCAATTCAGCGCAAAATGGAAGATATATTCGTGAGCATGGGCTTCGACATCGTTGAAGGTCCCGAAGTCGAGTACGACTATTACAACTTCCAAGCGCTCAATATCCCCGAAAATCACCCGGCGCGCGACACGCAGGACACTTTCTATATTACCGACAACATTCTGCTCCGCTCGCAGACCTCGCCCGTTCAGGTGCGCACAATGGAAAAGCAGAAGCCGCCGATCCGCATAATCTCTCCGGGCAGAGTTTATCGTTCGGACGCCGTTGACGCAACACACTCGCCTATGTTCCATCAGCTTGAAGGACTCGTGGTAGACCGCGGCATCACAATGGGAGATTTAAAAGGTACGCTTGCCACTTTCGCCAAAACCATGTTCGGCGAAGACACCAAGATTCGTTTCCGTCCTCATCACTTCCCGTTCACCGAACCGTCCGCCGAAGTTGACGTTTCCTGCTTCGTCTGCGGCGGCAAGGGTTGCCGCCTTTGCAAAGGAGAAGGCTGGATCGAGATCCTCGGTGCCGGAATGGTCCACCCGAACGTACTGCGCGGTTGCAACATAGATCCCGATGAATACAGCGGCTTTGCTTTCGGAAT
>DHJP01000046.1:0-866 GCA_002404395.1 Clostridiales bacterium UBA4717 | reverse complement strand
ATATGCGTTATCTGTACGAAAACGATATTCGCTTCTTGCGTCAGTTCGACTGATATAAAATAAATGAACATAACCGATGGGAGATAAATAATGAAACTTTCTTTAAAATGGGCTTCCGATTACGTTGACCTTTCGGACGTTACCGATCTCAAGGACTACTCCGAAAAGCTCACCTATATCGGTCAGAAGGTCGAAGGCTATGAAACACTCGGCGCCGACATTGAAAACGTGGTGGTCGGCAAAATTACGAAGATCGAAAAGCACCCGGACTCGGATCATCTGCTCATCTGCACGCTTGACCTCGGCGACGAGACCCGCCAGATCGTAACCGGCGCGCAGAATGTCTTTGAAGGCGCGCTTGTGCCGGTCGCAAAAGCGCCGGCAAAGCTGCCGGGCGGCGTCGTGATCAAAGCGGGCAAGCTCCGCGGAGTGGAATCGAACGGTATGCTCTGTTCTATTGCCGAGCTCGGACTCACGCTGCATGAAGTGCCGTATGCGATCGAGGACGGCATACTTATAATCGAAGAAGACTGCAAGCCGGGTGATGACATACACGATGTATATATGCTCACCGACAATGTAGTTGACTTTGAGATCACCTCAAACCGCCCCGACTGCCTGTCGGTAATCGGACTCGCGCGTGAAACCGCAGTAAGCTACAACCGTGAGCTTAAGCTTCGCACGCCCCACGTAAACTTTACCCGTGGCGAGAAGGTCACCGAATATATCACGGTTGACATAAAGAATGATAAAAAGTGCCCGAGATATACCGCGCGCGCCGTAAAAAACGTAAAGATCGCCCCCTCTCCGCTCTGGCTCAGAATGAGACTGCGCGCTTCGGGAGTGCGTCCGATCAACAACATCGT
>DHJP01000104.1:24011-24387 GCA_002404395.1 Clostridiales bacterium UBA4717 | reverse complement strand
TACCGCCGAAGACGGCTCAAAAAATACATTTTCCCCGTGCTGCCGGACAGGCGAAACCGCTTACACGCCTCCGCCTGTCCACACTCCTGATTTAGTATGTACTTATATTGATCACCACGTATTGTCTATTCATCAATCACTTTTAAGCCGAAGGTATAACTCATAAAACCTCCGCAGGCTTCGGGAGTATCCGAAATGATCACGGACCACAATCCCATATGCTCAAAGTCTCTGTATCCATCACTGATCCTGATATAAAATTCTCCGTTTGGCGTACTGACCTTCCATACGCTTAATGTATAGCAATCAGTCATTCCGTGCGGACGTTTCCCAAAAGTTTCGGTTTCGATAAACCAATTTGTTTTTATGTCAGGCT
>DHJP01000104.1:417-23978 GCA_002404395.1 Clostridiales bacterium UBA4717 | reverse complement strand
ATTGTCGTAATAGGCAACAGGCTCAAAAGCAGTTATTTCATTTCCGATTTTGTCAAGCAATCGCCGATATTCATCGGGATCTATTGTATATACCGTATCTTCAGGAATAAAAAATGCTTTCTGAAATACGTCAAAGTCGCCGCTGTTTAGCTTACTGACAAACTCTGAAAAATGTTTTTCATTAATCGCTTCAACATCAATGATCCGTGTAACTTTATCACGAACAATGTCGCTTTCACCGCTTTCATGACTAAATTTTAAACGTACATCTTTGGAAATCGTCAACCTCTGTATACCTTGGTTTTCACTGTGATTATCATATGTGTGATCCTTTCCGCTGACATGATAACTATATCCGGAATCGGTTTTTAAGCTTACTCTAAAACTCGAGTCAAAGTATACATTTTTACCGGTAACATTCCCATAGTTTTTGTAAGTTGATTCACTGTCGATTATGTTTCCTTTAATGAAATCCAAAACCTCCTGTAATTCTCCGTCCTCACATTTTGCAAGAACAGAAGGCGCCATAAGCGCTTCAATTTTTTCAAGGTCTTTTTCGGCAAATGCCGTCTCAATCAGTTGTTGTCTTTCTTCGCATACTGAATTTATATGTATACCAATATGCTCCTCTTCAAATATACCGAAAGTATAGTATGCAATGTCAATAAATAATACTATAACTATCGCGATAAAACATGATATTGCTGCAAATACTGTCTGCCCCAGTGAAAATTCTCCGGTAAATTTCATACAGTCTCCTTTCCGCCGAAGACGGCTCAAAAAATGCATTTTACGATATTGTTATCTTCAAAGATTAATTCGAAGTTGTATGGCGACTCTTGGCCTTCCTGTGCACCAACTTCTGAGTCGTATCTTTTTTTCATTGCTTTGTACATATTCACCATACTACTGAAATCGAAAGTATATGTTGCAACCATATCCGTCGGTTCCACTAATTTATATTCCGGATTAAAAAGTGTTATCCACCATTGTTCTTCCGTAGGCGTATAATCCCCGATCTCATTTCCTTTCAATGTCAGATTCAGCGTCATAGGCAGATGGAAACCTTCCGGAGTCCTATAATGCGCAATATCATCTTCCTTAATGTTGAGCAGTTTTCTGCACTTTTTGGACCATTTGTTTGCAGAAAGGGTCTCATAAGCATCAAACACCCTTTTGTACATTCCCGCTTCTGCACCTGCACCAAGATTCAGATAGTCGCCCTTCCACATCCAGAGTACGTATTCTTCATCGTTATAATCAAATATGAACTTTCCTCTTTCCATTTCAGTTGACTTATCAAAAACATGATCATATAAGTCATTATATCCTACCCATTTCTGCCAGCATCTTACAGACGCGTGATAGAGACCGTTTTCATCCGGAGTAATCATGAGAAAGAATTCAGCAAATATCGTACTGTGTGTTTGATCGCTCTGATCTCTGAATGTAATTTTATTAAACCAATAATTATAGGTTGCATCACCCAAATGAAGCATTAGTGATATAAAATTATGAGGCTTCAGTCCATTTGGATCGATGAAATTGACGGGATCGCCGGCACAATAGACGTACCAATTCACTCCGTCACAGATCGGATCTTCGCTTACGAATCTGCAGTCGCTCGGGTCATAGTATCTTGCACGCAGATACATGAATCCCGTCTCTATGTCGTAATATTCGCCTGCATATCTGTACGGGTTCGTGTCGCTTTCCTTTACTACCGCTTCTGCGTATCCTCCGTACCTGTACATTCCGTAGTCTGCCGCTTCGTTTCCGTATGCGTCATACTCGTACTCCTGCACAAGTATCCCGTACATATCATACACTCCGCTGATGTCTCCGTGTCCGTTCTTTCGGTACACATATGTCCCTTTTCCGTCGCTGTATCCGATCAGCCCTTTCCCGCGGTAATACTCGTTTCGGTTTTGCGCATTTTCCTCTGCTATCACGTTATTACCCGAAAGCGCATACTCCGTCCGCTCCCCGTTGACCGTCTTTGCTACTCTTATTCCCGCGCTGTTGTATTCATACTCCGCCGTATTCATTCCCACTCTTGCAGATATCATACGGTTTCTGCCGTCATATTCGTAGCTTTCTCTTTCTCCGGCTCTCGTACGGCTTATCATATTTCCGTTTCCGTCATATTCATATGCCGTATATACTCCGCCTTCATACGCTGTCTCTACTCTGTTATTCTTATCGTACGTATATACACGTCTGTCTAACTCCACACCTTCTCCGTATCTGTATATTCCGTCCGTATTTCCGTATGCGTCATACGTATACTCCGTCACTTCTCCGCCGTCTTTTTCACGAATCAGTCGCCCTGCTCCGTCGTAGCTGTATTTCTTTTCCTTTATACCTCGCCTTCCGTTTATACTTACTTCTCCGATCCTTCTTCCGGCTCTGTCATACTCATACTGTATTTCGCCTTCCCATACTCCCTTTACGCTATAGTATATTCCGGCGATATTGCCGTCCTCTCCGTATTCGTACCGATACTCGCTTCCCGCTTTATCGTTTACCGCGCTTATCAGTCTGTCGCTTCGGTCATACGTATAGTATTCGCTCCCTGCCGGCGTATTTGCGTATATCAGCCTCGCTCTTTCGTCATATCCGTAATATTCCGAAAATGTTTCGGCTCCTCCCTCATACAGCGTCAGCTTCACAAGCTCTCCGTCGGGCGCATATTCATACGCGGTCTCTGAGTCTCCACGCTTTTCGCTTATCAGCTCTCCGTATCCGTTATATCCGTACTCTTCCTCGAGCTTTCCGGTTATATCTCTTACCTTTATTTTGTTTGATCGTATATCGTACTCATATCGGTTACCCTCGCTGTCTTTTTCGCCTTTTTCGCTCACCATTCTCCCCATGCCGTCATACTCATAGTACCATATTTTTCCGTTTCGGTCAACCTTTTTTATAATTTTCCCTGTGTTGTCATACTCATAGCACTCGCTCTGTCCTTCGCCGTCTGTTTTTTCGGTCATTCTGCCGAGTATGTCATACTCATAGCGGTTCTCATGATACTCGCCAGCGCTGCCGTTTCCCATAACCGTTATTCTGCCTTCGAGGTCATAAACATAAAACGTCTCGCTTCCCGCATTTGTCACCGTTACAGGACGGTTCATACTGTCATACACCGTTTCGGTCGTTCTCCCGCTGGCGTCGATCAGCTTTATGCAGTTCCCGTTTGCGTCGTAAACATATTCGCTTTGACTGTATTCCCCTGCCGCATACGGTCGCTTTTCAGCGCTTTTTCTGCCGTATACGTCATATTCGTAATATACGCTTTCTCCCTCGCCGTTGCGCGCGCTTGTCAGCTCCCCGTATTCGTTGTACTCACATTCCTCGGTTATGCCTCCGCTTTCTATAGTTAACACATTCCCGAGTCCGTCATACGTATACACGGTTTCTCTGCCCGACGCCGAGATCGTCTTTATCACATTTCCGACATAGTCGTACTCGTTTACCGTTTCGCGCATTTCTACGCCCGAATACACGCGCTTTCTCGTCAGTCTTCCGTATGCGTCATACTCATACTCGCTTTCAACGCGCTCGCTGCCGTCGGCGTTTGTATCTACCGACCGCACTAACGAGCCGTCGCCGTACACGTCGTCGTAATACACGCTTGAGCACAAAAGCAGTCCTCCGTCGTTTCCGTATACGCCGAGTCTGCTTACTCTGCCGTCCGCCTCATACTCGTACTCTACATAATTTCCCTCGCCGTCAATACTGCGCTTCAACCGCATATACCCGTCATACTCTTGCCTTGCAAGCTCGCTCTTAAGCGTTTGCTCATACACTGACTCAAGCGCGCCCGCGCTCGTATAATCATAGAGCTTTACACTTCCCTCGGGCAGATATTCGGTGAGCACATTGTTTTCGGTATCATACTCATAACTGACAACGCTGCCGTCGGCATATTCTTCGCTCAGTACCCGTCCGATCCTGTCATATCTGTAGCTCGTACTTCCGCCGTTACGGTCGGTATGCTCAAGCACTCTGTCGTTTTCGTCGTACTCATACTTTTCGCTCAGATATTCTTTTCCGCTTCCGCCGACTCTTATTTCGCTCGGCATATTTTTTTCGCCGTATCTGTACTCGGTGCGCCTGTCTCCGCTTTCTACCGCCGCTACGCGCCCGCGTTCATCGTACTCGTATTTCTGCTCGCGCTGATTTTTGCCGTTCACAAGCACACAACGTCTGCCGATGTTTTTTCCGTCCGAGGTCATCACGCACAGTTCTTTCACCGTCGTTTTTCCGTCGCTCATATACTCGGTACGGATATTTTGCGAATAGCACTCATCATACGCATACCGCACCCCTCTGTTGCGCACGGCTTCTTCACTTTCGTTCTCCGAATATTCGTTTTCGTACAGCAGATTTCCGTTTTTGTCATATCGGTATTCTCTGAACAGGATCCCGATGTCGCCGTCGCTGTCATATGTTGTGAGCGTTTCTCCGCTCGGATAGCCGCTTTCCTTGTCGTATTTAAACTCGCTCTTGCATTTTTTCCCGTTTTCCGCGCTTGCGCTTCTTATCGACGGAAGGTGCCTGCTGTTATACTCACACACCCATACTCGCCCGAGTCTGTCGCTTATTTCGGTATAGTATGTATATTCCTCCGGCAGCTCTTCGGACTTGTATTTCGGATAACCGTCCGGTTCATTGCCGTATGCATAGCTGCTTATTTCGTATATTCGTCCCTCTTTGTCAAATTCTTTTCGCTCCGCCACCTTAAGATATTCGATATGTCCGGTTGCATTAAGTCTTCTTACTCCTTTGACATAGCTGTAATTCACTTCATAACCGGTCGGATATTCGATCGACTTTATCGGAAAGTATCTGATATTGTGCTCGCTGCGTGTGCTTGCAAACGTATATTTCAGCTGTGTTTCTTCGTAATGTATCCGGACCTCATTTCCTTCTCCGTCCCGCACGGAATCAAGCAATCCTATTCCTATGTATCCTGTGCCCGCCGACGAATAATGCAGCTCGTATTCTTCGGCTCCGCTTGTTACCGTCGCCGTTTCGGTCCCGTATGTTATGCTGATCTCATGTCCTGCGCTGTCGCTTATTCTCTTCAAACGGTCAAATGTACCGACGCTTTCCCATTCGTAGCTTACACTGTTTCCGTATCTGTCACAGGTCTCGATCAGCAATCCGTCAGAATCAAAGTAATCTGCGCCTCCGTCCTTATATTCGAGCTTATATACCCGCTCTTCGTCCGGATCTGAAATGCTCGTTCGGATTTTGACGAACCTCACATCGCTCATGGTGTATCCCGACAGTCCGCTTTCATTGTCGTATTCAAGATCCGACTCATATACCGCGCCGCTTCTCAGGTGCACGTAATAAGCGTTTTTTACCTCGCTTTTTTCCACATAAGGCAGCTCAAAGCTCCAACCTACGCCGGCACTGCTTCTGGTCAGCTCGCTTTTGGAAAGACTGCGGTTGATATTCTCGGTTTTTGAACTTATATATGCGTCTTCTATTCTTGCTCTTGAAGTTTCGTATGAAAGCGCCGCTCTCATGCTCAGATACGGGCTCGTTTGATATTCAAACAAAGCTACTGTCACCCGCAGACCGCCGGTTCGTGTATCCACCTCCGCTCCGACCCCGCTTTCGCTTACCGTATACGGCGCCTTTGCGTCTATATTATACTCCGCAACTTTTGATGCTGTATATGCGTCGGCAAGACTCATACTTTCCCCGCTGTCTGCGGCGCTTACTCCCACTGACATAACTGCCGCAACCACTGCCGCGCATAACAGCTTTCTTATAATTCCTTTCACTGCCTGCTCCTTTCGTCTTTTGCGACAGGCGTAACCGCATTTGCGGTCACGCCTCTCTCTATTACACTCCGCTTTTTAGTTTATACTTATACTGCTTATCATATAATAATTTATAAAATACGTCTTTTCACTCGTTTTTATCGTATAAAATACGGGTCCGATATTGTTCTGTCTGTTCTCTATCCACGAAATCAATCTGTCTATTTCTTTGACTCCGACAGTGCCTGACGAAAGAGATATGACCGTGCCGTCTGTCATAGTGATCTGCACCCCGGCAGTATCGCCGGTTGTATATTTTCGCGTGCTATTCAACACTATATCTGTATTAAAATCTTTGGTACTGCGGTCGGTCCTTACTACGGTTACCACGCCGAAATTACTGTTGCCGTACTCGGGATTTATTAACAAATTGCTGAGGACTTCGGACGGAACGGCAGATAATTCACGGCGAGACATTCCGAAGCGTCTGAGCTGCGATTCGCGTTTGTCAGGCTCCGCAAATAAATATTCGGAGTCTCCGGGAACTCTGATGAGTCTGCCGTTTTTATACGAATATATCCACTCATCACCGATATAGAAAAAGTAATTCGTTTCGGCGTTTGATGAAAAGTCTTCTGAAGCATATATTCCGTTTATTGCAGAATAATCCGCCTTTGCAAAATTATTTACCCTTACTGCATATGCGCTGTATTCAAGCGTGGGAGTGGAATTTACCGACAGCTCATTTAAATTAGGAGTGTATAAATCTGAAGCTGACGAAAAATAGACGGCAAAATTCATCATATTGACCGCCGATTTGCGGCTCAGTTCTTCAAATGCGCTCGAAGGTATACTGTTCACATTTGAAAATGTCATACCAAAGTCACGGTATTCCTTAACACTCGGCAGTCTTCCTTTGCAAATTTCTCTCCACCCGTTATTATAGCTGTACCATGCTCCGCCGTCAAAAGCTATCATAAACTTGACAGTTTCATCAATAGGCCGCACGTCGCAAACGCCTATTAAAGACGGTTCAAAGCAATACAGCAGCTCTTTTTCGGAGTCATATCTGAATGCAACGGCGTCATTGTACGGCATATAAAAGATGTTTTGCTCATTGGTTATAAGATCATAAACAATGTATCTTGAATTGGATATTCCCGATTTGAATACCACTTTGTCTCCATCCATGCAAACAACATTATTCGGAATACTCAGATCAACACTTACCCTCAGATCAAGGTCAAAGTAGGATTTACCGCTGTATAAACGGTGATTTTTTTCGTCGATCATCGATTTATCGCTTATATCACGGACCTTGTTTTCCTGATATTCAAGTATGTACTTGCCGTTGCGCTTTTTAAAATAATATGTGTTGTTTTTATCAGTCACGATAAGCTTAGAGCTGTCAGGATAGACATATGCCTGATAGTCCGAACTGTTCGTCAATTCAATACTTCCGTCGGTCGCATGAAATTCAAAATCATTTGTTGATTTTTTCTTTGTGTAGAATATCACTCCGTCATTTGAAATATCAAGAGCCGTGCAGTTTGTACCCAAAGATGAGACAACAAACTCACCGTTTTTATAGTGGTAATATGCACTGCCGGAAGCATAATACTCTCCATTTTCCGAAAAGACCGATGATCCGGTTATTGCAGCAGTTCCGGGCAACATTCCATCTTCTCGCTCTGTACCGATATTCTTTATATACCGCTTATTTTTAGAATCATCCGAGTATACTATAAGATTTCCGCTTTTGCTAAGATAAATGGAGCTTTCGGAGTAAAGCCCTCCCGGGTATGAATATGAACGTCGGCTCAAAGTACCGAATCCTACGTCAGTTTTAAGCGATCTTACATGACCGTTTACATATATATCGGATCTGAGTATCTGCGGGTCAATAAGATATTTGCCGGTATTAGCTGTATCGGACGCAAACTTTACCGAACCGTTTTCATATATGATATTATCTGCTGCCAACGCGGAGAGATCCGCCGCTTTGGTTTCGATTTTATTATAGCTTGACGTAATATCGTCAATATACCAATCGGAATCATCATTGGCTGTCATATATATTCCGACAACATTTCCGCCGAGTACCTCGTCGGTCTTTGTCAGATCAAGCGTAATTTTCTGCCACGAATTCAGCTCAAAGTCTTCGCCGATAGCAAACATTCCGTCGCCGTTCTTATCGCAAAGCAGCTTAACATACATACGCTCGATCGAATCATACCCGTAATTATCGGTAGCCGCATAAAACTCAATATGCCTTGCGTTGTCGCCGGGGCGAATCCACAGCTCTGCTTGATTGATCTTTGCATTTGCGCTGTATAATTTCGGAAGCTCGGCTATTTCGGCAGTTCCGTCTGCATTTATCGTCAGCGCGCTTACCGATGTAGTTTCATTATCAGACAGATATACCAGATATTCCTGTCCTTCTTCAAGTTCGGCATTGAATATAATATTTCCTTTACGGTCGCTGATCTTATATTCATCTGTGAATATTTCACCGTGTTTCCCGGCAACAGTAAGCTTCATTGTTTTAAGAGCGCCTGTACGGACGCCCACAAGCACGCCCTCTCCGTCGTTTAAAAGCACCTCCGATGCCACTGCGCCCTCTTCAACATCATATATATCCGATATATCGGACGTTATATCTGATGCGTTTACATTATCATAAGCCATAACTTCTTCGTCTATATCCGTTACATTACCGCCTATCTCCGCATCCGGTTCCGGTTCAACGGTAACGTCACTGAACAAATATTGCCCTTTGCCCGCAACGCTGACTGTAAAATCGGAAGAAATTTCAGATAAAGCCGAATTTTCGGCAGAGCCCGAAGCACCCGTATTCTCCGCCGGTTCATCCTCGCTTATACTGAAAGGAAGCGTTTTCTTTATAGGATAGTATTCCACAACTTCCGTGTTGGCTTTATAATTGATTTTGAGCGCAAGCTTTCCGCTGTGTGATACATTTGAAAGCGTTTCATCACGCCATAATGAGGCGTTTTTTTCAAAATCTTCGTTTAGCAGAAATACGTTTTCGCTTTCAAACGCCTTTTCCGTATCAAATTGAGCTGCCGCTGCTGTCGGAAATTCAGGTTCTTCCCATTCGGTAGCATTTGACAGCTCATTATAGTAAAGGTCAAGCGCCTCACGTTCGTCCAATGCTTTACCGTAAATCGAAGCTTCATCTATTAAACCGTTAAAGCCGTTTGACGCACTTGTTCCAAACGTAAACGCACCGTAATAATCATCGGCAAAAACAAATTTTTTATCAACATCAAGCGTAAAACTTCCGTCAAGCTTGCCGTTGATATAAATACTCACTTGGTTGCTTTCATTATCGGCAGTCACTGTCACATAGCTCCAAACGCCGTTCTCGATCTCATGCTCGGAAACAGCTGTAAGCAGACTGTCATCAACATTCTCGCAACCCTGAGGAATAAATTTTGCGCTCAGCTTATTTTCATTTGTTATGGATATGCGGACATTGCTCCTGTCAAAAACCACGCTTTCAAGTTCGTTATCGGGATAATCGGGTTTCATCCAAAATGCAATTGATACCGAATTTGAAATGGCAAAACGGTTAACATAGTACCCCGTAATATCCACATATGACCCCGGGCTTACCAAGACCGCGCTTCCGTTGATCCCTTTAACTATAGTCGGCGTACCATAAGGTCTTCCTATTATGCCCTTATATGAATCCCATGTCGCAAATCGGGTCACTTCCTCATAAATAGTGCTGTTGTTGCCGAATGAATCAAAGTGAAGATTAAAATGTATATCATCCGGATAGCTGTTCGGAACACACCCATCCGCATATACATTCGGACTAACCGAAACAAGTGTAGCTGCCGCGCAGGTAAAGGCAACAGCTTTGGCAACATTCTTCTTGAATTTGGCAATTTTCATAGTATCCACCGTCCTTGTTTTTTATCGCAACAATTAATTAAAGTCACGATATGTTAATAATTACGATTTAAGCTTGCAAAAACTTTCATTTTTCCACAAAAAGCTCGATTGTTTTTACAAAATAATTATGTTTTTTCACCATACAATTGCCGATGTAGTATACATATCTTCACATAAAATTCATTTCAAGTTCAGGCTGTGAACACTTGACTTTTTTAACCCCACATGCTATAATATGAACATCGACATATTTTTAACGAAATTCATAATTAGCCGAAAATCGGCGTCATACGCCGAAAAATGTCGAACCGATTATACTGATTGACAAAAAACACACAACGGAGGTATAAAACTATGGCATCGAAAATTCTTGTTGTTGACGATGATCCCAACATCTGCGACCTGTTAAGAATGTATTTTGAAAGCGAAGGCTATGAGGTCAAGACCGCGAACGACGGTGACGAGGGTGTCAAAATGTTCAAAATGTACGAGCCGGACCTTGTACTGCTTGACCTTATGCTTCCCAAGAAAGACGGCAATCAGGTCTGCCGTGAGATACGCGAGATCTCATCAAAGCCGATAATAATGCTCACTGCAAAAAGCGAAGTATTTGACAAGGTGCTCGGACTTGAGCTGGGTGCCGACGACTTTATCGTAAAGCCCTTTGAGACCAAGGAGCTTTCGGCACGTGTCAAAGCGGTTCTCAGACGTTGCAACACACACGAAGTAAGAGATGATTTTGAAGTTATCAAATATGACAATATTGAGATCAGCCTTGAAAAGTACGAGCTGAAGCTTAAAGGCAAGAGCGTGGATATTCCCCCGAAAGAGCTTGAATTGCTCTATTTCCTCGCTTCAAATCACGACCGCGTATTTACGCGCGATCAATTGCTTGACAAGGTTTGGGGCTTTGACTATCTCGGCGACTCAAGAACTGTTGACGTTCACGTAAAGCGTCTGCGTGAAAAGCTTGAGGGCGTTTCGGATAAGTGGACTCTGCGCACTGTCTGGGGCGTAGGCTACAAGTTCGAGCTGTTGCAGAAGCCGGAATAATTTACGGCATCACACAACGCATAACGGTCGGCTGACAGCCGCGGCTTATCGACCCCCGTTCAAACTTTACTATATATAATGATCGAATATAAAAACACAAAATCCGAGGCTCACTTCATTTTCCGTGAGCCTCGGATATTTTTTTCCGTATCGTTTTTCGCCTGCAATGCAAGCTGTCAGGCGCGGCGGTGGACCGTGACAAGCGCTCCGCCTTGAAGCCTCGATTCTTCGGCTGAAATACCGATCAGATGACTTTCAACCGATTCTTTCAAAGAAGTGCGGTTTTCGCCGCCGTTCAGAATATTATAAAGCTGAGCTGCAAGTCTGCCGTCTCCGCCTCCGTGTCCGTGACCGCCTTCAATGATAGACTCGAAGCTTATAGTTTCTTTTTTATCTCCGTACCTGTATACTTCTATACTTTCATTACGCTCGTCAAGCAAAAGCTCGCCGCCGGTTCCGAAAAGGTTTATGCGGCGTCCCGGTTCTCCTGCGAACACCATTTTCAGCGTAGCGGTCACTCCGTTTTCAAACTGCATCTGCACAAGCTGATGATCGACAACATGAGGATTTGAGTCAACGCCGCATTTAAAGACACATTTTCCGAAATATGTATTGCGTATACCTTCAAGCAATGCTTCCTCGGTAGTAGGATTTGCAAGGGTGACCTTGTTATACGGCCACACAAAATCAGGTCTGCCTCCCGCTTTCCAGCCGTCGATATATATTTTCTTTGCGCTGTACGGACATTCTTCTGCATAGCGGCAGTCAACGCAACGCTCTGCGGAGTCCGCAGGCGCATTCTCTTTTCTGAAAAAGCTCAATGCTCCGATAGAGGAGACCGTATCGCAAGCCGCACCGGCATAATACTGCACCAGATCAAGATCGTGACTGCATTTGGCAAGAATAGTCGGATGAGTAACATTATTATACTGCGATTGTATACGTACATATGCCTGTGCCTGATGCCAATATGCCACACGCTCCGAAGCGTCGATCGCAAGCAGTCTGCCTATCGCTCCCGCCTCAAGCAGTTCATGAAGCTTTTCAAATGCAGGACCGTATCTCAGTTCATGGCAGACCGTCACCGTCTTGCCCGTTTCTTTTTGCACTTCAAGCAGTTTTTCAAGCTCATCACGCGAATCGCTGATCGGCTTTTCAAGCAGCACATCATATCCGAGCTTCATCGCACGGATACACTGCCCGGCGTGGAACTTGTCATATGTCGCTATGACAATAATATCAGCTCTCTTTTCTGCAAAAAAGCTTTCCTCGTCCGAAAACAGCATTTCATCCGACAACATTAAAAGCTTTTGAATTTTATCAAGCTGTTTCGGGTTAATATCGCATACCGCGACAACTTCATAACGATCCTTCATTTTTTGCATCAGAGCGCCGAACATACTGCCTCTCCCGCCCGCGCCGAGTATTGCAACCTTAAACTTATTCATTATCCTTACACCGCCTGTATATGATTTAAAACGACATTGCAGCGCCGAAAGCCCGCATCCGTTTTTTTCATTGTATACCTCATCTTACAGCAAAACAATGGAAATATAAATCGTATTATTGGACTTTTTCATACTCTTTCTTGACAAAAGAACATATGCGAATATATAATACGTTTGAAATGCAATACGGAGGTGCAGTTATGGAATTTATTACTTTTGATGAACTCAGCCGCCGCTTTTTTAATATAACAAATATGTTTGTGTCAAAGCAGACCTTCAGAGGCAAGACGCGGTTTATAATGGACAAGCCGCGACCCACCGACGCATTTTTATATTTTGCTCATACAAACGGCATCTGTTACAGAAACGGGCGCGAACCGTTGTACATTCCGTGCGGTTCGGTCGTCTATATGCCGCAAAACTCCCATTATATATGGGAAAACTCTCCGTCGGACGAAAACGGTATACAGGAAAACATATTGTTTGAGTTTACACTGACGTCTGTGCAAACCACCGTCGGGACGTCACCCAAGTATGCGCTCAACTGCAGCACTCAGGATGTCGGGCAGCTGGCGCTTTCCGACTGCGTTACGATAATATCCGTCAATCACTCCGCACTGTACAGAAGGCTTTTTTATTCTTTGCTTGAAAGCTTTTCAGATCAAAAAGAGTTTCCGCTGACCGTTTGCCGTACGGCATATGAAATTTTCGATACGCTTTCCCAAAGCTGCCGCTCGGAAAGATCGGATCTTACAAATGCAAGAATTATAAAAGAAAGTATCCACTGCCTTGAAGAGTGTGAAAAAATAACGAAGTCGATCAAGGACATTGCAGACGATTGCAATATCAGCGTCAGCTATTACGAGCGGCTGTTTAAAAAGTATGCCGGCATATCGCCGAACGAATATCGCAACATCCATAGAATAAACCACATAAAAATGTTGTTGCAGAACAAAGAGACCACTCTTGAAGAAATCGCGATCAGAATGGGATACTGTGACAGCGGATATCTGTGCCGTTTCTTCAAGCAACGCACCGGAATGACTCCTACCGAATACAGGCATATGTACGCTTCACAAACAAATAACACGTAATTCTCACCGTCAAACCCTGCCGCATTTAAGCGCGCACCGAAAAAACTCTCCGCACTGTGTGCGGAGAGTTTTTTCGTTTTCGGGCGCTTTCGCCATAATTCGCTGTACAAGCAGGTTTATAATAATTTCAAACCTCAACCTCGAAAGGAGTATGATTATATGGAAAACAAAGACGGAAATATCCGCTTTGAGTACAAAGGCGATACAATTACCGCATATATATCAAGCGAGATCGACCATCACCGTGCCGGACGGCTTCGCGAAACTATGGATGAACGGCTTTACCGCGACCGACCGAAGCATTTTTCGATAGATATGTCGGGAGTATCATTCATGGACAGTTCCGGGCTTGGGCTGATTCTCGGCAGATTTACGCTTTGCCGTGAGCTTTCAATCGAATTTAAGCTGACAAATCCCTCGGATCGCGTAAGAAAGCTGTTGGATCTTGCCGGAACGGGTCGGCTCATCAGGATCGAAGGGCGGACCAAAAATGACAAGGAGGTATCAAGATGAAAGCTGAGAAAATAAATGAAATAAAAGTGGTGTTCGATGCAAAGAGCGAGAACGAATCGCTCGCCAGATACATAGCGGCAATGTTTGCCTCAGAGCTTAATCCCGGCGTTGACAGGCTTGCCGACATAAAATGCACCGTTTCCGAAGCGGTCACAAATTCGATCGTGCACGGATACCGCGGCAGTGAGACCGTCGGAAAGATCACTATGAACATAAAAAGCTTCGCTGACAAAAGTCTTAAGATCACCGTAAGCGACAAGGGCTGCGGCATAGAGGACCTTGCCAAAGCGCGCGAGCCGCTGTATACCACCGATGCCGCCGGAGAGCGCAGCGGAATGGGATTTCCGATAATGGAGGGACTGTCCGACAGCTTCAGCGTGCGCTCGGCACCCGGACGCGGGACAAGCGTAAGCATGACCTTCCGCCTCGGAAAGGTTGAAGCATAAATATGTCCGACAAACGCTATGCGGATAACAAGGAATTGATCGAATCCGCAAGAGCCGGCGACCGCAACGCACTTGAAGCAATAATGATCAACAACGCCGGATTAGTCAGGAGCATAGCCGTTCGCTTTATCGGACGCTCGGTCGACTATGACGATCTGATCCAACTCGGAAATCTCGGTATGCTCAAAGCGGTCAAAAGCTATGACGCCGGATACAACACCGCTTTCTCTACCTATGCGGTACCGCTCATAATCGGCGAGATCAAGCGTTATCTTCGGGACGACGGCATAATCAGAGTCGGACGCGACACCAAAAAGCTCGGCGCGATAATACTGAAAGAACGGGAAAAATATTTAAACGAACATGGTTCCGAGCCAAGTGTGGACGAGCTTGCCGCGATCTGCAATGTCAGCCGAAGCGACCTTGTTTATGCGCTTGAAGCAAGTATGCCCATAAGTTCATTAAGCGAGCCTGCCGGTGACAGCGGGCTTTCGCTTGAATCGACGATCGCCGACAGCGATGAATGGGATCCGGCTCTGATAGAAAAAATCGCGCTTAACAGCGCGATTTCCAAGCTTCCTCCAGACAGGCAGAAAATAATATATCTGAGATATTACAAGAACCTGACCCAACAGGAGTGCGCCAAGATCCTCGGCATTACGCAGGTCAAGATCTCCCGCGAAGAAAAAAAGATCATAGCCGAACTGCGCGCCATGCTGAGCTAATCACTCAAAAGCCGAACTCTTTCATATAATCACAGGTATAAAGCAGTCGGATATCCGCACCGTCCTGCGGCAAATATTCTCCGATTCCTACGGGCAACAATTCTTCGCCGTCATACACGAGCCAACCCGAAAGCTCCCCCGCATCAAGTGCATAGATATTTCCGACCCCGATTATATACGGAGAAGTCTCGGGTGAATCAAGCTCATATTGAAGCTTACTTGCCTTTAAAGCCCGTATTATAATATCCGACGCACTGTCTCCGTCGTTGAAGCCGACCTCGTAGCCGTCAAGCAACAATCCGCTCTCGGGTATAAGCGCAAGCTTGTCGGGCGAAATTGCCGACTCATCCTCAAGCACGCGCGTCAGGTCGACCGTAACGGTTGCGGTCATCGTGTATTCGGACTCACCGCACCCGCACATTGCAAAAGCAAGCAAGATCACGGTCATAAATACGGCAATTCCTGCCGCTGTTGATCTGCAATTATTCATCTTGACTCTCCTGCTTTTTTCGGACGCGCCGCAGCGCGTCCGTTTTAATTTGTTTTCGGACCGCACCGTTCAGCAGTGCGGATTTTGCGCAACTATCTTGTCTGGCCGTTGCCGACTATCAAATATTTGTATGTCGTAAGTCCCTCAAGCGCAAACGGACCGCGCACGTGCAGCTTCTGCGTCGATATGCCGATCTCCGCACCTAGTCCGAACTCTTCACCGTCGGTAAAACGTGTGGAAGAGTTGACATATACCGCCGCCGAATCGATCTCGGTGCAAAACTTTTCAGCCGACTCAAGTTTTTCGGTTATTATCGCCTCGCTGTGATGCGTGCTGTATGTGTTGATGTGCGCTATCGCTTCATCGATCGACGGTACGACGTAAGCCGTCATAATATAATCGTTGTATTCCCTCGTCAGATCGTCCTCGGTCGCCGGAATCGCTTTCACGATTCGGCATACCGTCCCGTCGCCGCGAAGTTCAACCCGATTTTCGGCAAGCTGCTTTGCGGCAAGCGGCAAAAAACGTTCGGCTATATCCGCGTGTACAAGCAGTTTTTCCGCCGAGTTGCATACCGACGGACGGCTCACCTTAGCATTTATGAGAATTTTTAAAGCCTTATCAAAATCCGCCGCACTGTCCACATAGATATGGCAGTTTCCGGCGCCGGTCTCAATTACCGGGACGCTCGCATTTTCAACTACCGTATTTATCAGTCCCTTGCCGCCGCGCGGGATCAATACATCCACATAGCCGTTAAGCTTCATCAACGCTTCGGAGCTTGCGCGCGAAGTATCGTGTACAAGCGAGATCACCGCCGGATCGATTCCGGTGCCGTCAAGCGCGGCGCGCATTGAAGTTTCAAGCGCAGTGTTGGTATTATATGCTTCTTTTCCGCCTCTGAGTATAGCCGCATTGCCGCTTTTTATGCATATGGCGGCAATATCGACGGTTACGTTCGGTCTTGCCTCATATATCACCGCAACATTTCCGAGCGGCACGCTCACCTTTTGTATTTTCAGTCCGTTCGGACGGCTTGAGCCCTCGCTTTTGCCGAGCGGATCGGGCAATACCTTAAGCTTCCGCACCGAGGCGGCAAGTTTTTCGATACGCGCACGGTCGAGCCTGAGACGGTCGCACATAGCCTCATTCATTCCCGAAGCCCTCGCGGCTTCAAGATCCGCCGTGTTCGCCTTTACCACAAGCTCCGCATCACGCACAATTCGGTCGGCGATCGCTTCAAGCGCGGCGTTTCTCGTATTTATTCCCGAGCGTGCAAGCGCCGTCTGCGCTTTACGCGCATTCAGGCAAAGTGCGATCAGTTCCTCTCTGTTCATAATGATCCCCAATATCGGCGAAGCCGATTCAAAAAATAAGCGCGAAGCGCCGTACGTAAGACTTATGCTGATCGGGCAAAGGCCCTTGCGCGGTCACTGAAATTCGGAATGAGCGGTCAGTTCTCTGCTTTTTTCGCATCGAAAAACGTACCGTTGACCTTACAATTGAAAAGCATTTCGTAGAGCACTTCGGGATTCTGACCATTGGCTATTATCATAGGTATGCCCATATCGGTCAGTATCTTCGCCGCTTCAAGCTTTGCCGTCATTCCGCCGGTTCCGCGCGCAGTTCCGGCAGGACCGGCGCACTCGGATATGCGCTCGTCAATATCGTCCACAAATCTGATCAGGGCGGCATCCGCAAATTCTCTCGGGTTCTTGGTATACAGACCGTCGATATCCGACAGATTTATAACGAGGTCGGCATCCGAGAGCAGTGCAACGTATGCCGAAAGAATATCGTTTCCGCCGAATCCGATTCCCTCATACGAAATCGTGTCGTTTTCATTTACTATCGGCAGACAGCGCATTTCAAGCAGCGCTCTGAAAGTATTCTCGGCATTGTGACGCGGCACATCGTTGTCCCAGACATCACGGTTGAGGAGCACTTGCGCCGCCTTGATCCCGAACTCGGAGAAAAATTTATCGTACATCTTCATAAGCTCGCATTGACCGACCGCCGCGACTGCCTGTTTGCCCTCTCTGGAGGCAGGTCTTTCAAGCAGACCGAGCTTTGAAACACCGGCACTCTGCGCGCCCGAGCTTACAAGCACAATCTCTCTGCCGCTGTTCATTATATCCGCAATGACCTGGGCTAACAATTCCATTCGCCTCAGATTCAGAAAACCGTTATCATATGTAAGCGTGGAGGTCCCCACTTTCACGACCACACGCTTGACTTCCTTAAGCTTGGTGATTTCCATAAATAACCTTTCGTACATATATATTTGTTGGTATTATAAGCTTTTTCGTCACTATTTTCAATAGTTTGGCGGATTTTTCGTCGATTATAATAAAAAAAGTTATGTACAGCGCAGAATTTGTCGCAAAAGTCAAAAAACTATTGACAATTTGTAAATTGTAATGTATAATCTTCTCCGTAATGCAATACAAATATACAGATAGAGGCGCGGGAGCTATTATCGGCTGTCAATGTGCACGGAAATGCCGGCATACGAAAGGAGATTCCGCCGAAATCCACCTGCTTTTCCGGGTCGGTGGGTTGGTTCGTATCAGAATATGGTGCGGACTGTCACGGTTGTGGAGCGCTATCGTACGTAAGCAGTTTTCTGTTTTACCGCGGCTCCGCCGCGGTATTTTTTGTTTTGCAAATTTTTCGCCGCCATGCGGCAGAACGGAGACACTTATGGAACCGCAATTTTACGGAACCGTGCTTGCACTGCTTCCCCCGATAATAGCCATCGGACTTGCGCTCATTACTAAGGAAGTTTATTCGTCTCTTTTCATCGGTATCTTGGTCGGAGGACTTTTGGTTTCCGACTTCAGCCCGATAGGAATGATCAACAATGCCGTCAGAGAAGGACTGATCGCCGCCGTTGAAGGCACTGCGGGAATATTCGTATTTCTTGTCGTGCTCGGCATAATCGTCGCGCTTATAAACAAAGCCGGCGGCTCATACGCATTCGGCGAATGGGCAAAGAAAAATATAAAAAGCCGCAGCGGCGCGATGCTGGCGACCTTTGCTCTCGGCGTGCTTATCTTCATCGACGACTATTTCAACTGCCTTACGGTCGGCTCGGTAATGCGCCCCGTAACCGACGCTCACAAGATCTCGCGTGCAAAGCTTTCATATCTGATCGACGCCACGGCGGCGCCTGTATGTATGATCGCACCGATCTCCTCTTGGGCGGCTGCAGTATCCAAATTTTCCGAGGGAATGGAGCTGAGCGGACTTGAGCTTTTCATTAAAGCGATTCCGTACAACTTCTATTCTTTGCTCACGCTTGTTTTCATTATTACGATCTCTTTGATGAAGTTTGATTACGGTTCAATGCGTATTCATGAGCTGAATGCACGTGTAAAGGGCGATCTTTACACTGAAGGCGAACGCAACGAATCCGCTGAGGTCACACCGTCTCCTCGAGGCAAAGTAATTGATCTTGTTATACCGGTAGCCATCCTTATCGTCGTCTGTGTACTCGGGCTTATCTACATAGGCGGATTTTTCGGAGTTGACGCTTGGGGCGGAGCCGATTTCGGCGGCGATTTCGTCGGCTCATTCGGAAACACCGATGCCACGATCGGTCTTCCGTGGGGAGGTATAATCTCGCTTGTCATCGTGCTTGTATATTTGATCGCAAGACGCGTGGTATCTTTCAAAGAAGCGATGGAATGTATCCCTCAGGGCTTTATCGCCATGGTCCCCGCAATTCTTATTCTCACGTTTGCTACTGCCCTCAAAAACATGACCGGTATGCTCGGCGCCGATGTGTTTGTTTCCGGACTTGTCAATAATGCCGCCGGACTTTCGATGCTTTTGCCCGCGATCATATTCATCGTTGCCTGCTTCCTCGCGTTTGCGACCGGAACCTCATGGGGAACCTTCGGTATCCTCATTCCGATAGTTATGGCGATCTTCCCGGTATCCGAAACCGGCGAAATCAGCGAACTGCTTATTATCGGAATGTCCGCCTGCCTTGCGGGTGCAGTATGCGGTGATCACTGCTCACCCATATCCGATACAACTATCATGTCGTCTGCCGGCGGTCAGTGCAACCATCTTAACCATGTTTCGACCCAGCTTCCGTATGCAGTCAGCGTTGCGGTGCTGTCGTTTGTTATGTTTATAATCGCCGGTTTCGTACAGAATGTATGGATCGTGCTCCCGATCGGCGTTGCGCTTACCGTACTTTTCCTCTTTGTCATGAAGCGCATAATGATACGCCGCTACGGCAAAGACAACATCTGATTACATACAGCTGCAAGTCAATATCCGCATCAGATATATCCGAAATCACCGGATCCGTCCGAAGATGTTTACGTTTGTGTGACCGCGCGGTATGGTCTTGCTCCCGATCGGCGAAAAAAGCCCCAAAAGCTTTTTTCGCCGATATTGTTTTATCGGAAACAAAAGCAAACAAAAAAACCGGACACTGTCCGGTTTTAGTTGTAATCATGAGTTACGCGCTGACCTTGTTGAGCATTACAGTAAATCTGCTCTTTCTTCTTGCAGCGGTGTTCTTGTGCATGATATTCTTTGCAACAGCCTTATCGATCTTCTTGACCGCATCCTTATAGGTAGCAGATGCAAGAGCCTTATCGCCTGCTTCAACAGCAGCCTCAAACTTCTTCATCGAGGTCTTGAGAGCTGTCTTGATCATTTTGTTCTGCATGGTCTTGGAAGCGGTTACAAGCACGCGCTTCTTTGCTGACTTAATGTTCGGCAAACCGTTCACCTCCCCTTCGAAAGCTTCTTTATCTTCGGATAATTTCACGAACAATAACGCTGTTATCAAGCGAAATATCCGTGTAAATGCAATCACGTTAATATACTATACCACAAATGAAAACAAATTTCAAGTGTTTTTTGATATTTTTTCGTTTTTGGGAATCTTTCGTCGATTTAAAAATAAAACCGAACTTTTTTTGTGCAAAACTATTGACAATATTTGCATTATATGATAAGATAATATACTGCATTATAATCGGTAAATATGTTTATTTCCAGATCGTCTTAAAACCCATGATGTCGGAGATAAGCGGCAGATCGCGTTCGCTTCATAAGTATAATATAGCACGCTTTTTGACGATTGTAAATACCCAAAGCAAAAATAAGTTGAAACGGAGTGATTTTTATTATGGTCAAACCCCATGAGCAAAAACTTGGCAGGAACATAACGCGAATGAGCTTCTCCAAGATCGGCGAGACCCTTGAAATGCCTAATCTTATCGAAGTTCAGAAAAAGTCGTACAGATGGTTCCTCGAGGAGGGTTTGACGGAGGTTCTTCACGATGTGTCCCCTATTGTTGACTATTCGGGCAATCTGGTAATTGAGTTTATTGACTACACCATAGATCCGACCCCGAAGTATCCGGTAGAGGAGTGCAAGGAACGCGACGTAAACTATGCCGCGCCTCTCAGAGTGACCGTCCGTCTTACCAACAAGATCACAGGAGAAGTCAAAGAATCTCCGATATACATGGGCGACTTTCCGCTTATGACCGACAACGGAACCTTCGTTATCAACGGAGCCGAGCGTGTCATAGTCTCGCAGATCGTCCGTTCTCCCGGTATATACTATGCAAAGGATACCGATCCGAAAACTCAGAGTGCTATATATACTTCAACCGTCATTCCTTACCGCGGCGCATGGCTTGAATACGAGACCGACGCAAACAACGTATTCTATGTCAGAATCGACAAAAACCGCAAGATCCCGATAACCGTACTCATACGCGCGCTCGGTGTTGAAAGCAACGACGACATTCTCGAAATGTTCGGCGATGACGTTAAGATCCGCGCCACCTTCGAAAAGGACACCATTCCCGCCGAAGCGGAAAAGACCCAATCTACTCTCGGCGAAGAAGCGCTCAAGGATATCTACAAAAAGCTGCGCCCGGGAGAGCCGCCGAACGTTGAAAGCGCTCAAACGCTTATCAACAATATGTTTTTCGACCCGAAGAAGTATGATCTCTACCCCGTCGGAAGATATAAATTCGATAAAAAGCTGGCAATCAGCCACCGTTGCGAAAACCAGAAGCTTTCGCGCGATGTGTACAGCTTCACGACCGGCGAGTTGCTCTACACTGCCGGAACCGTGCTCGACCATGAAATGGCGTTGAATATCGAAATGAACGCCGTCAACGAAGTGTACGTGTACGCTCCCGATACCGAGGACGAAAAGGAGCTCAAGATCTTCTCGAACCACACCGTATATCCCGAATCGATTCTCGGATTTGATCTTAAGGATTGCGGAATCACCGAAAAGGTCAGAGTCGCTGTACTCAATGAGATCATCGAAGCCAGCGCGGGCGATGTTGATACTCTCAAAGCAATGGTTCACATGAGAGCGAACGAGCTTGCTCCAAAGCACATTACACGTGACGACATTTTTTCTTCAATAAATTATCTTATATGTCTTTCGCACGGCATTGACGTCTGCGACGATATCGACCATCTCGGCAACCGTCGTCTGCGTTCGGTCGGCGAGCTGTTGCAGAACCATGTCCGCATCGGCTTTGCACGCATGGACAAAAATATCAAAGAGCGCATGAACATCAACGATGCGGATTCGCTCACGCCTCAGGCGCTTATCAATATCCGCCCCGTTGTAACGGCTATCCGTGAATTTTTCGGCTCCAACCCGCTTTCGCAGTTCATGGATCAGAACAATCCGCTTGCCGAGCTTACCCACAAGCGCAGACTTTCCGCACTCGGTCCGGGCGGTCTGTCGCGTGACCGCGCTTCGTTTGAAGTGCGCGACGTACACTATACCCATTACGGCAGAATGTGCCCGATCGAAACGCCTGAAGGACCCAACATCGGTCTTATCTCGTATCTTTCCACATATGCGCGTATTTCCGAGTACGGCTTCATCGAAGCGCCTTACCGCAAGATAGATAAGGCGACCGGCGTCGTAACAAACGAGATCGAGTATATGACAGCCGACGTGGAAGACAACTATACGATAGCACAGGCAAACGAGCCGCTTGACGAAAACAATCGCTTTGTTAACCGCCGTGTTTCGGCAAGACGCAGAAACGAGATACTCGTCGTTGACTCGTCAGTGCCGGATTATATGGACGTTTCGCCTAAAATGGTGGTTTCGGTCGCAACCGCAATGATCCCGTTCCTTGAAAACGACGACAACTCGCGTGCGCTCATGGGATCAAACATGCAGAAACAGGCAGTGCCGCTTATGATTAACGATTCTCCTATCGTCGCAACCGGTATGGAATACAAGGCTTGCGTAGACAGCGGAGTTGTTGTCACTGCAAGAAATTCCGGAACGGTCGAAAGAGTAACTGCCGATGAGATCATCGTTCGCGCCGACAGCGGCAAGAAGGATGTCTACACGCTTATAAAATTCAAGCGTTCAAACCAAGGCACCTGTCTTAACCAACGCCCGATCGTTGATGTCGGAAACCGTGTTGAAGCAGGCGACGTTATAGCCGACGGTCCCGCAACCTCAAACGGCGAGATCTCGCTCGGCAAAAACGCTCTTATCGGATTCATGACTTGGGAAGGTTACAACTACGAGGACGCGGTTCTGCTTAACGAACGGCTTGTCCGCGAAGATATGTACACCTCTATTCATATCGAAGAGTACACGCAGGAAGCGCGCGATACCAAGCTCGGTCCGGAAGAGATTACCCGTGAAATTCAGAATGTCGGCGAAGACGCCCTTAAGGACCTTACCCCGGAAGGTATTATCCGCAAGGGTACCGAGGTCAGAGCCGGCGATATACTCGTAGGTAAGGTTTCGCCTAAGGGAGAGACCGAACTTACCCCCGAAGAAAGACTGCTCCGCGCAATATTCGGAGACAAGACCCGTGAAGTGCGCGACAACTCGCTCAGACTGCCTCACGGAGAATCGGGAATCGTTGTCGATGTCAAGACTTTCTCGCGTGAAAACGGAGACGAGCTCCCGCCCGGAGTAAACAAAGTCGTGCGCGTATACGTTGCACAGAAACGTAAGATCTCGGTCGGCGATAAAATGGCAGGCCGTCACGGAAACAAGGGTGTCGTATCGAGAATACTTCCGCCCGAGGATATGCCTTTCCTTGCAGACGG
>DHJP01000104.1:0-269 GCA_002404395.1 Clostridiales bacterium UBA4717 | reverse complement strand
ACACCGGTATTCGACGGTGCAAACGAGCGCGATATTATCGAATGTATGCGTCTTGCCGGATATTACAGAGACATTCTCCCGAATGAAAATGTTGACGGAAAAGCGCTGTTTATCGAAGGCTTTGACGAAGCGACCGGCAAAAAGACGCTTGAGCGCCTTGATCCTTCGGTCACAAAGGATACCGAAGAATACAAGTCGCATCTTGCTGACGGAAGCCTCAAGGTAATAGACGGTAAAAAGATCCTTTACGACGGCAGAACCGGTCAGCC
>DHJP01000007.1 GCA_002404395.1 Clostridiales bacterium UBA4717 | reverse complement strand
TATTATTTTTGCCTCATACACTGACAGCTTGGTTGCCCTGATAAACGGCGAAACGCCTTTTGAGCTTGAACCTGAGTTTGCCCGTCGCGTCAGCCCCGACGGTATTCCTGAGGATGACCGCGCGTTTTTCGAGCGTAAGCTTCGCAAGATACAGAAGCTTGCGGATGAGCGCACGCTGATCATTATTGACAACTTTGACGTTGAAAACGATGATGCCCTTCCGATGCTGCTTGAGGGAAGATACAGGCTGCTTATCACCACGCGCTGTGATTATTCCAGAGTTTATCCTACCGTAAAGGTCGGAGAGATCGAGTCTCTTGAAAGCCTTGTCGGCATATTTATGCAGAATTACGGCGGCTTTGAGGTAGATGAAAACGATCCCGATCTGATTGAACTGATAGAGCTTGTCAACAGGCACACATACACGATAGAATTGCTTGCACAGCATATGGAGAACAGCGGTCAGACCGCACGCGAAATGATCACGGCTTTGCAAAACGAGGGGATCTTATCTCTGAATGAAGAAGTCGGCAATGCGGGAAACCGCACACGTATCGCTTATGTCAATCTGCTTAAAATGTTCAAGGTGTTTGAACTTGACGCTCTTGAAAAACGTGTGCTCGTATATCTTTCACTTATGCCCACGAGCGGCGCGGCGGTCCGCAGTTTTAAAGTGTGGGCTGGGCTTGATTCGCTTAAGGTGCTGAGAGACCTTGACAGCCGCGGATGGATCGTAAGGCACACAGACCGTATTGCACTTCATCCGATCATCAGGGATGTCATACGCCATGAATTGCCGGCAGATGAAAAAAATTGCGCGGAATTTATCCGCGCCTTTTCCGACACTATTGAAGAGGGCAAGGCTTGGCATTACACGCTGGCTGAAAAAGAGAGATACGCCGAAATTGCCGCGAGCCTGATTGCAAATTTTCCCGAGATAAATGCGGATACGGTCACTCTGTACAGGTATGTTGAATCCTTGTACAGCTTTGCGGTCAAGCCTGCCGCGGCGGCGGATATGGCAGAACGCATTTATAATTACTTTGAAAGCACCGAGGGAAAATACACATACAGTACCGGCAGATCGGCGTTTAAGGTCGGCTGGGTCTTTGCTTTTAACAGGTGGCTCAATAATTCGCTTGAAAATGCGACGAAATGGCTTGAGATCGCAGCGGATATTTTTGAGAATATCGAGCTTCCGACAACAGCCGAGTATTCGGTGTACGGTATGACGCTTGTCAACCTGTCGAAGGTCTCTCTGCTCGCCGGTAAAGCTTACGACGATAAGCGATATTATGAAAAAGCCAAGTCATATGCAGAGGCAGCGGTCAGCGGATATGAGCGGAGGATCCCAAAAGAAGATCCGAAATACTCAAGAGTAGCGGGCGGATATATGCAGCTTACCGACGTGTGTATTGCTTTAGGCGATTACGATCGTGCGATGCAGCTCAATGATGAGGCATATGAGATCCTGCATTCGCTTTTCGGTGACGACGACACCGATACGTTGCACGCGCTGGCAAGAAAGCTAAGGATCCTATTTGCTATGAAGCGTTTTGAGGAAGCGCTGACGCTTTCGGAGAGCGTGATTGAAAAGTACGATCGTTTTTACGGCGAAATGCAGCTTGACAGGTATGATTTGCTTTTGCTGAAGCTGGAGTGTCTTAGAAAGACCGACCGGATCGACGAGGCAAAAAAGCTTGAGGAGTACACGAGCAGTTTAGCTGAAAGAATTTTTTCCTTTTAGTTTTGTAGGGAGACTAGTCCCCCTACGACCCCCATTAATCGCATATAGATGTGGAATATTATGAGGTTCTGCGAACCTCAGGTCTCACCCCATACCCCGTTAATTTGATGAAAGTTAAAGAGCTCGCTGTTTCCACCTACGCCCCTATTGACCGCATATATAATGTGGAATTTTATAAGGTTCTGCGAACCTCCGGCCTCACCCCATACCCCGTTAATTTGATGAAAGTTAAAGAGCTCGCCGTTTCCACCTACGCCCCCTATGACCGCATATATAATGTGGAATTTTATGAGGTTCTGCGAACCTCAGGTCTCACCCCATACCCCGTTAATTGGATAAAATTTAAAGAATTCGCTGTATTCTCTTGCGTCTGTGATCTTCCTGTGTGATATAATTAAAGGGACTCGTACAAAGGCTGAAAAACTTGTACAAGTCCCTTTGAATTTTCAAGGGGAATCTGGATCATGCGCGGAGGCTCGGATTTGTACAGACTCATGCGCAGAAGTGTGTGTGCATATGGCACCGATCACACGCGATGATTTTTACGATAAGCGCTCGGAGTTTCACCGAAAGTCTGTTTGAAACGGCGCGAGAAGTAAAATTCGTCGCAGAAACCGTAAGCGGCGCTTATCTCCTTTATCGAGCGCGTGCTGTTCAAAAGTTCGCATGCGGCGCGGTTCAGAACCACCGCGTCCACGTATTTGCTGAAATTGATGCCGACTTCGCTTTTGAAGCGGCGCGACAGCGAGCTTTCCTCCATAAATGCGGCATCCGCGTAATCCTTGAGCGAAAGCTGAATGTCGGCACGCCCGCTCACATTTGACAAGATCTTGTTTATCAGCGGTGAATAGACCTTGCCGATATGCTCGCCTGCATCATCAAGCGCGGCGGCAAGTACTTCGGTCGTCAAATTTAAAAAGAGCGCGGCATCTGAAAGTCTAGTGCTTTTGAAGGCGGCTTCGGTCAATTTGTCGAGCGAGCGGATATCGGAAAGCGCCCCTGCCTTGTCGCAGTTTCTGAATACGTCAAGCCCGTCCGAGCCGATGTAATTTACATGAAAGAACATTTGACGCATAGGGCCTGTGCACTTAAAGCCGATCGGCGCACCGCATGGAATAAAGAAGACTTCTCCGCGCCGAAGTTTATAAGTTACTCCTCGGCTTATTACTTCACCTTCGCCGTCAAGCGTAATGTATATGCGGGAAAACGGTTCAATTCGCTCTGCACGATCCCAAGAGGAGTCGATGTCGGCGATGCCCGACGCTCCGATAATTATGCGTATAGAGTTTATCGAATTTATAAGTGTGCCGTTATATTCGATTTTCATTTTGCAAGAATCTCCATGTTTTGTAAATTTTGTCCATTCACAAACCGAATGTCTGATGTTAAAATATTTACAGATAAAATGAGTATAGCATAAACGGCTCGTTTTGTCAAATTTTTTCATTGGTGTGCCGCGAAAAGACGGTCGCCGTACAGGAGGCATTATGTCAAGCTATAAGCTCGTAAATACACCCGGCAATACCGATTGGTTTGTTCATGACCGTTTCGGTATGTTTATTCACTTCGGACTTTATGCAATGCCTGCGCGTCATGAATGGATAAAGCGTAAGGAACATATCCCTGAGGAACAGTATGATAAATACTTCAAATATTTTAATCCCGATATGTACGACCCGAAAGATTGGGCAAGGCGCGCCAAGGCGGCGGGCATGAAATACGTAGTGCTTACTACCAAGCACCATGAGGGCTTCTGCCTTTTCGATACCGCGTATACCGATTATAAGATCACAAACACGCCGTTCGGCCGTGACCTTGTGCGTGAGTATGTTGACGCTTTCCGTGCAGAGGGACTGAAGATCGGCTTCTATTACAGTTTGCTTGATTGGCATCACCCCGATTTTACCGTTGACGGTAATCATCCCTATGAAGCGGACGCCGAGACGCTTAACGTCGGACGCGACATGAAGCGCTACGCGAAATATATGCGCGACCAGGTCACCGAGCTTTTGACAAATTACGGTGAGATCAGCATACTGTGGTTTGATTTTTCCTACCCGGGAAAAGGCAAGGACGAGTGGGAGGCGGAAGAGCTGATCGCGACCGCACGCAGACTTCAGCCGGGAATTATGATCGACAACCGCACGCAGATCAAGCAGGATATAGTCACTCCCGAACAGTATCAGATAAAAGAATGGCCGCGCAATGAGGAAACGGGCGAGTATGAGATCTGGGAAGCCTGCCAGACATTCTCAGGTTCTTGGGGCTATCACCGTGATGAAATGAGCTGGAAGTCTCCCGAACAGCTTGTAAATATGCTTATACGAACCGTGTCGATAGGCGGAAATCTGATCATGAACGTGGGACCTACTTCCCGCGGGTATTTTGATTATCGCGCCTGCAACGCGCTCGATACTTATGCTGAGTGGATGAAGTATAATAATCGTTCGATCTACGGTTGCACAATGGCGGAACCCGAGTTTCTCGAACATTTGCCGAACGGTTGCCTCGTAACACAGAGTGAGGACTCAAAACGGCTGTATATACACCTCATCGAATATCCGTTCCAAACGCTTGAATATCGCGGGCTGGCAGGAAAGATCGACTACGCGCAGTTTTTGCATGACGGCAGTGAAGTGCACTTTGACGAGTGCAGACCGAAGCATTTTTCGGAGGGAATGAAAGCATACGACGACCAGGTGATCTTCTGGTTGCCGACTATCAAGCCGCACACTCTTGTACCGGTTATCGAAGTTTTCCTGAAATAATCGTTGCGAGCAGTGCTTGAGTGCTCCGCCTACTGCGTGGGGCATGAGCAGTTTTGAAATTTGTACTTATGACTCCATAAATCTGTTAAAGCTGATTAGTCGATCATGTACAGCGCGGGACGGTGCAAAAGGGGCTTAAAGCGTCCGAATGCACCGTCCTTTTTGTATGCAAAATTTCTTCTTAGTCTTGAAAATCGACCTGCCGTGTGATATAATAACACGCAAAGCATTACGCGTATCACGCTTTTATAATATTTTATAATATGCTGACATGATCTTAAGGAGACCAGCTATGAAAAG
>DHJP01000193.1 GCA_002404395.1 Clostridiales bacterium UBA4717 | reverse complement strand
ACCGCCGCCGCCCGTCATATCATTGATATTGACGACAAGCTCATGCCAATTACCGTCGGCGTTTGCTTTCGGATGTCCGCTGCCCCACGCCTCTCCGTTTGTGCTGGTGATGGTGCAGTCGATTATATCCGATTCCGAATCGGTACGGTATTTTATCTTGACAAAAGGATAATCGGGCAGCGCAAACTCGGTCGGCGTGAACGAGCCGATAAGGCTGTTATTGCCGTAGTCACCCGCGTCTGCGGAAAAGCGGATATACGCGTCAACGCCCTCTCCGAGCAGTTCGCTTTTGAGCGAGCCGGAAACGAGCGACTTATAGTCGAGCGTGTACGGACCGTACGCATACGACTCAGCGTCGGCTGCGGCTGCGGCGGGTATCGCGCAAAAGACGATAAGCGCCGCCATAAGCAGTGACAACAGTTTTTTCATAATACTCTCCATTCATGCCGCCGTAGGCGGCTCCAAAATAAGCTCGGATCTTTACACCGGCTGCGGCGCAAAGATCCGTACGCGAAAGCGGTGATCTCACTTACGGAAGCTGCGACTTTCGCGCTTTCAAAACACGACTGCAGATTCATATTAGCATAATTTCGGAATAATTGCAAGAAATTCCGCGCAGTGATTCTGACGAAATTTTGCTTTAATTTTTGGTGATTATGACGGTTTCAAATACAAACACGGCAAAAAACGCATGTTTTATACGCATTTTGCGCATTACAGCGCGTCAAAAAGGACTGCCGCATGACTTCGGCAGTCCTTTTATCATATATCATACGTATACGAGCTTTATACGGTCATCAGTCCTCGGGCAGACCTGCGCCGAAGGTGATCGACTCGATATTAAAGTATTTATCGTCCTTGACATCAAGCTCTGTGCCGAGCGGATGGAATACGAGCTTCACGGTATCGTCGCCGTGCGGTGCGCGCCCCGCGCCCTCAGTCATTTCACGCATATCTATCACGAGCGTATGCCACTTGCCGTCGTTATAAAGCTTCGGTGTTTCTTTGAGGTAACTGTTGCCGAGCGACGAGCGCATGGTAAGCGTGAGCGCACTGCCGTCGATATTCGTTCTGTACTTTATGCTGACGGTGGGATACTCCTCGACCGTTGCTTTCGGACTTACGACGAACATGATCTCCTTGCCGAAGCGGTACTCACCGGGAACTACTTTAAGTCCGAGGCAGCCCTCGCTTGCCGATTCGACCATGTTGCTCTTGGTGAAGTAAGGCGATTTAAGCTCGGTGAACGCAAGCGTTTTGTCGGGTGAAGACCCGGCGTAGTCCGCACGCGCTACGTAGTCGGCGAAACGTCCGATCATCGTGGCAACCTCGGCGCGCGTCGCGCTGTTTTTCGGCTTTATGCTGCCGTCGGTATATCCGCCTATCACGCCCGAAGCGGCGGCAAATCCGATCGCGTCCTTATACTCCGGCGTGACGTCCGCCGAGTCGGTGAAGGTCTTGTCGGAAGTCTCAAGCTTTTTGTACATATACCCGGCAAGACGGTAAAGCATATCGGCAAGCTCCTCGCGGGTCGCCGGCTCATCGGGGCGGAAGCTTTCGCCGTTTGCGATTATTCCGCGTCTGTATGCCCACGACACCGGGAGCGCGTACCATGCGTCTGACTTTACGTCCGCATACGGGAGCGTTGCCATGCGCTCGCTCTTATCGTAATCTGCGAAGCGCGCGAGAACGGTAACGAGCATTGCGCGGGTCATTTTTGAGTCGGGCGCGAAGCTTGTCGGGCTTACGCCGGCAAAAAGGTTATTTACATACGCGTATGTAATCCCGGACTTGCCCCAGAAGCCGTCCGCGACGTCGCTAAAGACTTTCGAGACGTCAAGAACGGAGTCCGAGACGTCATACGATCTTGCGTCAAGGTCATACATATCGCCGAGAAGCGACGGCTCGGTACAGTAAAATTTACTTCCCTGCTCAAAGCCGTTCACATAGAGTCTGCCAAGCTCGCTGTAAGTATACGGAACGCTCTTGAAGCCGCCCGCGCCCGTGATGATATTCGTCGCAACGCCGCCGACAAACTTATCCGACTCCATTACGTAGGTATTATCGTGGAAGTTATACATATCCTTGCCGGTCGCGCAGACGAGCAAGGCGTTGCGGGAGGTGAAATAGTTGACGTTTCCCGTGACGTTATTGTTTTTATAGGTCACGCCGACGTTATTTCCGCCGTAGAAGAAGTTAGCGTCCTTATTCGGGCGCTGATGGCTCCATCCGTAGCCGTTATAGCGCGTAATGTTGCCCGAAACTTCCATATCGGTGATGGAGCCGCCGTCGCCGATCCACACCTCGGTGCCGGTATTGGCAAACTCGGAGACATTATTTCTGATCGTGATTTTATTCATATCGGTCGACGCCATATACTGCACAGTCCAACAGCAGTCGTAGACCTGTGTGGCGTAGCAGTTTTCAATAGTATAGCCGTCGCAGCCGCCGTAGATCTCAACCGCATTGCCGTAACGCACGCCGTAGTCGGCGCCGCCGAGATACATCTGCTGTATAGAGCCGCCGATGAAGTAAAAGGCGCAGTTTTTGACGGTGAGGCTGCGGCAGGTCCCGTAGCCGATCCCGTGGCTTCCGGTACCGAAGATCGCGATATTGTCGATAACGACGTTATTGCCGTTACCCGAAATCCCGTGGCCGGCATTGACAAGCTCAATGCTTTCAAAGACCTCGGAGGGGTTGCCGCCGTTGCAGTGCAGGTAGAGCTTTCCGCTGTCCCATTCCTCATAGAACTCAAGATTATTATTGAGTGCGGCGGGAGTATCGAGTCTTCCGTTTGAGGTATCGAAGCTTTCGATACCGTTGAAAACGCGTCCGATCGGCAGGCGGCTGCCGTCGCGCTTTTTCTGTACCTGTATACCCCATGCCTTACCGCCGTCAAAGACTATGGTACCGATGTTTTCGCTTTGCGGGATCGCGTCGCGGTAGAGGTAGATATCCTTATACTCGGTCTCAAGCCACATTCCGTCGCCGTGAGCGTCAAGCGAGCAGACGAACACAGGCTTTTCGCCCTCGCCGTATGCCGAATAGGTAACGCCCTCTTTGGTCATGAGCGAAACGGCGGTACGGAATTTATCGCCGCGCTTGAAAAGCACGCCGTCGCCGGGTTTAAGGTCGGCGGCATTTACGCGTTCGATCGTTCTCCACGCGCTTTCGGGGGTCTTACCGTCGTTAAGGTCGCTTCCGAGCGCGTTTACGTAATATTTTGTGCCTTTGATCACGACGTTTGTTTCACTTGAAAGGATCTCGGCGATACGCGCTTCGGTCTTTGCATTGAGTTCATCAATATATGCTTTATCGACCGACTCATACACAAAGCCTTCAAGCTTGGTTTTATCGGTTTCGGGATAGCCTTCCTCGCCTTTGAAGGTGAAGGCGTCTGCGGCGGCTTTGGTCTTGAAACAGGCAATATAGCGAAGATCGAAGTATTTATCGTTTGAGAGGGTGATATTCTGTGCGCCGAAAGGCTTCAGCCAGAGCGAGGTCGAAGTGTCGCCTGCGGGGGCGGCGCCGCCTCCCATATTCAGGTCGTTTATATTGATCGTCAAAGTATGCCACTTGCCGTCGCCCGAGCAGGCGGGGTGAGATGCGCCCCAGCTTTCGCCCGCGGTACTTCTTGCGGTGGTATCGATTATCGGTGAGTTTGAGTCGGTGCGGTACTCAAGCTTCACGTAGGGATAATCGGGCAAAGCAAAATCAACCGGCGCGTAAGAGACGACGAGCTGATTGTTGGCATAGGTTCCTTTGAGGGCGGTAAAGCGGATGTAGGCATCCTTACCTGTGCCCTCAAGAGTGTCGGCGAGTCCGCCGAGCACCATGCCGGACTCAAGCGAATAGGGTCCCATTACGACCGCATCCGAGTCTGCGGCACTGACTGCGTATACCGGCACAAGCGGCAGGCAGATCAGGACCGTCAGAAGCATTGACAGGATCTTTTTGACAGACATAGTTTTTCTCCGTACCGCCGTCGGCGGCTCACATTATCGGCGCGAAGCGTTGAGTCGAAGCAAAGCGCGGCAACGCTTTCGGGCTGACCTCCATATAAATTTTTTGCAAGAGAGTTTTTGCTGTTTTAACTTTAGCATATTCGACAAGAATAGTCAATTATTTCAGTGATTTTTTTGCAAATACACAAATGCAGACAGTTTTTCATGCAAAAAAAGACACATCGGACGCACATTGCGGTGCGTCCGACGGATAGATTATATCGGCGGGTGCAACTTTTCTCAGAAATGAGAAAGGAAAACTCGCCTGCGGCAAGTTTTAGTAGCATTGCGCCGCGCCCGCGCGGCTCGTCGGCGGAGGGGTGTTACTTTCTCGGGAACGAGAAAGTAACCAAAGAGTTCTTTCCGCAAGGGCGGGCGTCGCGCGCACTCGCGGCTGACTTCGGCGAACCACAGCTTAACAAAAATCGATGCTTTGTGTTCGCCGAGCCGCGCGCGC
>DHJP01000190.1:2199-3085 GCA_002404395.1 Clostridiales bacterium UBA4717 | reverse complement strand
CAATCCATGATCTGTTCCAGAATTGTGGAAGCTACAAAGTCCCAAATAAACAAGCCGCGTCACCTGCCTTTCCTGTCTGTATTCCTCACAGCCCGACAATGCCCCAGATGTAGGTCGGCGCACTCAGCGTAAAGACGAGACACGCAAAAAGAATAGCTGGCGCGGTCCATTCGAACTGTCCGGATTTCCGATGTAGGCTAAGTGCCCGGCGCCTTTTTGCATTCCTGCAACAGGTTTCCAAGCACTCGCCCCGGAACCGTGCTTGCACCTCTCGGCGCACACGGCTCCCCACTTGTTAACTCAGCTTACCTCCATGTAGTTTTTGGTGGCAGTCCACGCAGAGCGCAATGGTTTTGCGATTTTTCGTAATCATCAGCCGCTCCCAGTGGCTTTTGCCTTTCAAGTCCTTGAGTTTTCTGACGTGGTGCATTTCCAAGTCGCAGCCACATTTGCCGCACAGCTCGCATTTCCGTGCAGCCAACCTGTCCATCAATTTTGTTCTACCGGAATAAATCACCGTATTCGGCAGCGTGTCCACACCTGCTGTTTTCTGCGTACTTTTCCGCGCAAATCCATCGGCGTAGAACATTCTGGTCTTCGTTTTTCCGTTCTTATCCAGATAGCGCACGCCGAAGTTTTTGCCGATGCGCAGCTTTCGTATCGCATCTTTCATGCTGATGCGGTACTTTGCGGCAAACGTTTTGAACATACTGTACTGCATGATGTAGCCAAAGGAGCTGGCGTGTGATGCGTTGTTTGCAATGCGATAATAGTTTCTGAACCCGCGGATTTCGCTGTTATATTGGCTCAGAATCTCCAGATCGTCATTGTCCACCAGCGCATATCTGGCTTTTGCCACCCAGTTCTCTTTTCCGTATACGGTTGT
>DHJP01000190.1:0-2110 GCA_002404395.1 Clostridiales bacterium UBA4717 | reverse complement strand
GCAGACCGTTCCGCTCAGATTCCGGCGAAGATGTCCCTTGCAATTCCGCTTTGTTGCCTTGGAGCGCCTTACATAGATGTTGTATCCCAGAAAATGCGCCCGTTTTGCAGAATGTGTAATCAAGGTCTTTTCGTCGGAAAGCTCCAGTTTCAGCGTATCCGCAAGGAATGCGCGAATACGTTCCTTGATTTCTCTGGCATCTTCCTTGCTCCCGATGACACCGACCAGAAAATCGTCTGCGTACCGAACATACTGGATACGCTTGAATCCATCATCAAAAGGATCTGCGTGCGGAATATGAATACGCTCCTTTTCAATGGCGCGTAGTTGCTCCGCCAATATCTTCCGTTCTTCCTCTGAGTTGCTGGTACGCAGCTTTTTTGCAAGTGTGCCATGCTTCATCTCCAACTTGTAGGATATCGGATGAATGGCACGCTGTGTCCCCAGATCAAACTCATCTTTCAGCTTTTCTACAAAGCAGTCCAGCTTGTCCAGATAGATATTTGCGAGGATTGGGCTGATGATACCGCCCTGCGGCGTACCGCTGTATGTATTGTGATACACCCAGTCCTCTAAATATCCGGCTTTCAAGAACTTCCGAATCAGCCTGAGAAAGCGCTCATCCTTGATGCGCTCTGCAAGAATGTGAATCATTACATCATGGTCAATATTGTCGAAAAAGCCTTTGATGTCTCCCTCTACAAACCACTTGACACCGGTGAAATTCACTTGCACATGACTCAGCGCCGTATGACAGCTATGATTTGGACGAAAGCCGTGCGACGTTTTCGCAAAGCTGCCCTCATAGATTGCTTCCAGCAGGAGCCGCACACATTCCTGTACGAGCTTGTCATCGAATGACGGAATCCCCAGCGGACGTTTCTTACCGTTCTTTTTTGGAATATAAGTTCTTCTTGATGGTTTCGGTTGATAACTCTCGTCTTTCAGGCTCGCAATGATACCCTCAATGCGATTCAGGCTCATTGCGTCGATGGTATTCCCATCACTGCCCTTTGTCATATTGCCCGGACTGGCATAGATATTCTGATACGCCAGCATGAACAGACTGGGATTATATAAATTGCGATACAGTCTGTCATAGGTATATGACTTGTCACTACTATGGGTTTGCAAACTGCTTAATAATTTAATTGGACTTCTCAATGTATCCCACACCTTCCTTTCTCATTATTAAGCGAACAAGCTGCCGCCCTTCGCCATGTATGCGGCGTTACCGCATGCGGACTACTACGGCGGCTCCGTTGCCTTGCCGAATATTCAGCGTCATCTTTCTTGGCAGAGCCTTGAAATTTATCGCCCTTGCGGGCATTTCGCATAGCCGTCTCCGGCGTTTCGGTTTAGGCAATCCCCGGTTAGCATTTCAATAATCGCACAGATGATTGTCGGATAGCGTTTTCGTCCTTTTGCTTCATACGAAGTTGAGTCATGCGGAAACTCTCCTGCATATGCTCGACTACTACATTGCAGCCGCACGATACAGCGCCAGTTGTCTTTCGCCGTAGCTCCTACATAAGCCTCTCGGACTGCGCTTCAGGCAGTATAGCTTTTATCCTCATATCATCTTCTTATCTTCCCACTCAGTCGTGGATTGACAACTATCCAACTCGTGGGTTCACCGGCGTGCTATTTTCCCTTGCGAGGTTTCCCTCTCCGGTAAACCGGTCGATAACAGGCGTTTGAGTTTTTACCTGCCGGGACGCGACTCCCGGAATTACTGAAATGCCCTCACGGGCGCACAGTCAAAATATGCGGTCGCCAGTTTTACGAAGAAAGCGATGGCTAAAACCATATCAATTACCGGAAAAACCACGTTATCCACAACAGTTTTGATTTGTGTGGAAGCTGTGGTCCAGGTGCTTTCCACCGCGGAGGCTACGTCGCCGGTTCCGGCTGCCGAGGCGAATGTCGCAAACATCAGGCAGGCGAGTGCGCAGAAGACAAGCAGTCTTCCGCGCTTCAAAAGCTTCATCATAGGTTAGTCCTCCTTCCATTCCAGCACGAACACGACGCTTAAAACGTCCTGCTCTGTGACCGGCTGAGAAACGGCGCTGACAACGGCATCATAATCAATAGGCAGCTTGCCATTTTC
>DHJP01000022.1:1147-3858 GCA_002404395.1 Clostridiales bacterium UBA4717 | reverse complement strand
ATTTGTGACTGAATATATTATACTCCAACTTTCGTTCTATGTCAAGCCTAAAATAGAAAATAAGTTGGATTCTACTTACTTAACAAAATGGAGAGATTATTTTGTACAACACTGACAAATTCAAAGAAAGAGTAAAAGAAAGATGTAAAGCGACCGGCGTCACACAAAAATATCTATGTGATGCGGTCGGAAAAGGCAAACAGTATCTTAACAACATCTGGGATGGGAAATGCGGGGTTTCCGAGGAAGAACTATCTATATTTGCCGATAGGCTTTCCACTACTCCCGAATATCTATCCGGCATAACCGATGACCCTGTCTGCGATGACGCTCGGATGAGACTATCCCCTGAAGAAGAGGAGCTGGTCGAACTTTATCGTGGCGTTTCGCCAGAAAAGCGCGAGCTTTTCAAAAAAATAATTGAGCAATTGAAAAGCTGATGTACTACGAGTAGGAATTGCATCGGCTTTCGGGGAGACTTGTAATGAATAGCATTGAAGTTGCCAATAGAATCAAAAGTTGCGCTAAGTCGCGCGGGATAACTCAAACATATATATGCGCTGCCATCGGTAAAAGGCGGACGTTTATAAACGAGGTAGTGGCGGGCAAAGACCGTATCGACGAAGAGGAACTTGAAAAAATAGCAAGCGTTCTTGGCGTCTCCTCGGGGTATCTATCCGGCGTAGCCGATGACCCGTCCCGGAAAATTGCCACATTCAAAGAACTCGTGCAGAGCGCTTGCAAGTCGTCAGGTATTTCGCAAAAACATCTTTGCGATTTACTAAATAAAGATCGCGCATTTTTGAGCAATGTGTTTCGCGGGTTCTGCGTAATAACGGATGATCAGATTAGAATTATCGCAGATGCGCTTTCAACCACATCAGACTACCTTCTCGGCGTATCTGACGATCCCACACCGAAAGCTGTCACATTCAAAGAACGTCTGAAACAGACGTGCAAAGAAAAAGGCATATCTCAAAAATACCTCACCGATAAGATAGGCAGGAAGAATACATACCTCAACGATATATGGAACGGGAAATGTGCCTTGAAGCCGGAAGACCTCAACAGTTTCGCGGACGTCCTTGGCGTCTCCCCTGATTACCTTGCCGGGAAAACGGACGATCCCACCCCGGCTGACAGTCTCAGCGCTTCCGACAAGGAACTCGTTTCCCTCGTCTTGTCGCTTTCGCCGGAGCAAAAAGAACTCGTGAAGAAGATTGCTGAGGAGATGAAGTGACCGCCGCCGGGTTGTCATGGTTTGGCGGCGAAATAAAAGTGATGTTCCGCTTATTGCATAAAAAGGAGAAATATTTTTGTTGAAATCTAACAAAGTCAAATCCGATTATATCCCTACTCTTCGAGATAGAGTGAAAGCTTTGTGCATGGAGCGAGGAATGAAAATAGGAGCGGTCGGTCAACTCATAGGGAAAAGCCCGCTATTCTTCAATAACGTCTTCAGGGGGAAGCAAAACATCTATCTCGAAGATATCGAACACATAGCCGATGTGCTGAACACCAGCTCAGATTACCTTCTCGGGATATCTGACAATTCTACTCGGCGAATTGCCGTATTCAAGGAGCGCACAAAAGCTTTGTGCAAGACAAAGGGGTTGTCTCAGAAATTCGTAAGCGAGTCAACCGGGCATGGTCAGTTCTTTCTAAATGACGTATGGCTTGGGAAAAGAAACCTTTCCGACGCTGACCTCGAAACGATTGCTTCTACGCTTTCGACCACTTCGGAATACCTCTCTGGTGCTTCTGATGATCCTGCCCCAGCAGACAGCCCAATAGAGCTGTCCTCTATAGAAAAAGAAATGCTCGAGCTTTTCCGAAGCTTGTCTCTGGAGGATCAAGAGCTTTTCAAAAAAATAATTGAACGAATGAAAGGATGATGCCTATGGAAATAAAAAAAGCCGCCCGAAGGCGGCAAGTAACTATTCCTGCGACTGTTTGAACCGCCGCAGGAGGGCGATTGCCTTGCGCTGGTTTTCCGGCGCGAGGGTGCGGAAGTCTTTGACGAGTTTGAGCTCATCCTTTGTGAGGTATCGGTATTCGATGTCGGGAGGTTCGGGCTGATTCGGTATGTACTTCATTTGGATATCCTCGCTTTCGCGTTTATTTGATTGATTCAATTATACACCTGTTTTCGCCAAAATGCAAGGGCAATCGGTCGTCAAAAATCGACAATGTTCGGGTAACGGAGGTTAATATTGGCAAACATTACCATAAATGCGGACGCGTTGCAGAGATTAATGGACAAAAATTGTCTCACGAATTTGCGGCTCGCCGAGGCGGCGGGGCTATCGGAGGGAACGATAAAACGCATATTGAAGGGATACCCGACGACGCGCACAACGGCGTCATTGCTCGCGGCGGCGTTCGACGTGACGGTTGACGAGCTGGTGAGTGGGGTGTCCGAAACGGACGAGGAGGAACCGGAAGAAGTGACTGTTGAAGAAGCCGTGAAGGCGTTGGAAAAGATTTATCTTGATCGGATAGAGGATTTGAAAGCAATGATAGCTCATACCCGGAAGGAATTCAGGGTCGCGGCGGCGGTCGCGATTTTGCTCGCGGCGTTCGTGTGCTTTCTGTTCGCGTATGATATCATGAATCCCACGGTCGGATGGATTCAGAGGTGAGGGCATGATTATAGACAGGCTCCCGAGCGGCAGTTACCGTGCGCGGGTGCTGATTGGGAACAATAAATA
>DHJP01000022.1:0-1087 GCA_002404395.1 Clostridiales bacterium UBA4717 | reverse complement strand
AAGACGTGCAGCTCCGCGCGGCGCAGTTCGAGGCGGAACGGAAGACGGACAAACCGGACGACCCGTATGCGGGGATGACGGTCGGGGAGGCGATGGAGAGGTATGTTGAGGCGAAGAAGAATACGTTGTCGCCGAAGACGTACCGCGAATACACACAGTTGCGCAGGAACAGTTTGAAATCGCTTCACGATATCAAGCTCGCCGACTTGACGCAGGAACAGGTGCAGATAGCGGTCGGCGAAGCGGCAGTTGACCACGAGCCGAAGACTGTCCGGAATATGCATGGGTTGCTATCATCTGCGCTAAAGATGTTCCGCCCTGATTTCACGCTTCACACGAAATTGCCGCAAAAAAAGAAGCCGGATATAATCATACCGACCGAATCCGACGTTGTAGCCCTGCTGGCCGAGGTTCAGGGAACCGACATTGACGCGCCTGTTCATCTCGCCGCGCTGTGTGGAATGCGGATGTCGGAAATTCTCGGGCTCAGGTGGGATAAGATTGACTTTGAGAAGAAGACGATTTGCGTATGCGCGGCAAAGGTGCGTGATATAGACAATAACATCGTTCTGAAAGGGACGAAATCGACTGCCGGAGAACGGACGATAAAGATGCTCCCGGCAGTCGAGACCGCGCTCAGACGCGCACGGGAAGCCATGCCGGGGTCTGAGTTCATCACCGACCTGAAATCCAATAACATCTACGACCGTTATCAGAAAGCCCTGAAGGCAGTGTGCGATAAGCATTATACGTTCCATGAGCTTCGGCACTATGCCGCGTCGGTGATGATAATGCTCGGCATTCCGGTCAAGTATATCGCGGACTATCTCGGGCATGAAACGGAAGACATGGTGAACCGTGTTTACGGTCATATCATGGCGGACAAGAAGGACGAGATGTTCGAACGGCTCGCGACGTATTATAATGGTGTTTTGAAAAAATCCGTCATGAAATCCGTCACGTAAAATCCGTATGTACGGTATTATCAGGGATTTTTGGATACTTTCGACGGGTTCGAGACCTGTTATCCGCACCAAATAATAAAACCGCTTATCAAGCCGATAGGCGGTTTTTCTTGTATTCATGC
>DHJP01000079.1:2536-2743 GCA_002404395.1 Clostridiales bacterium UBA4717 | reverse complement strand
CGTGACCGTCGCCGTAAGGATTGCTGGCATGGCTCATTTTATGGTATGCGTCCCGATCTTCAAGCAACAGCTTGAAATTTTTATATATCGTGTTTTCATCGGTACCTACCAGCTTGAGCGTACCGGCGGCAATACCCTCCGGACGCTCGGTGGTATCGCGCATCACAAGCACGGGCTTGCCGAGAGAAGGCGCCTCCTCCTGTACCC
>DHJP01000079.1:0-2505 GCA_002404395.1 Clostridiales bacterium UBA4717 | reverse complement strand
CCCCGCCGCTATCGGTAAGGATCAGATAACAGCGCGAAAGGAAATTGTGAAAATCAAGCACGTCAAGCGGTTCGATAATATGGATCCGCTCACAGGTACCGAGTTCTTCGGCTGCCGCCGCACGGACCACGGGATTCATATGGATCGGATATATCGCCTTGACATCGGGGTGCTCATCCATTATACGTCGTATCGCGCGAAACATATGATGCATAGGCTCGCCCAGATTTTCGCGTCTGTGCGCGGTTATAACGATAAGCCGGCTGTCCTTTGCCCATTCAAGCTCGGGGTGGGTATAACTTTCTCTTACTGTTGTTTTGAGCGCATCTATCGCCGTATTTCCCGTAACGAAAATCCTTTCCGCACACTTACCCTCGCGAAGCAGATTTTCCTTTGCCTTTTCGGTAGGCGCGAAATTGTATTTTGAGATTATACTTACCGCCTGACGATTGAACTCCTCCGGATAGGGAGAGTAAATATCATAAGTGCGCAGCCCCGCTTCAACATGACCGATCGGTATCTGCATATAGAAGCAGGCAAGCGCAGTCACAAAGGTAGTCGACGTATCGCCGTGGACAAGCACCACGTCCGGTCTGACCTCTTCAAGCACCGACTTGATCTTTTCAAGAATACTTACGGTAATGTCAAACAGAGTCTGCTTTTCTTTCATTATCGAAAGGTCAAAGTCGGGCACGACATTAAACGCTTCAAGCACGCTGTCGAGCATCTGACGGTGCTGACCGGTAACGCAGACCACGGTTTTAATATTTTCTCTTTTTTTAAGCTCATTGACGAGCGGACACATTTTGATGGCTTCCGGCCGCGTGCCGAAAACAAGCATTACAGTTTTCATTTCAAACTTTCGTGTCGGCGAAGCCGACTCAAACGGTAACCGATAATTTCATGCCGATAAAAGCGCGATCCGATTATGCGGCAAGTTTACCTTTTTCAATAAATTATACTTATGTTTCAATTATACCATTCTGCGGAGTTTTTGTCCATAGTTTTAAAAATTTACAGCTTAAAAATTTCATCAAAATATGAGTGTTTTTGCAGTCTCGTTCGACAAACGGATGTATGAAGCTTCAGACACCCAAAACACCGAAATGAGGTAAATGGAAAATTATGAAAAAAACAGTTTCACTGGTGATCCTGCTTGCGCTTCTTTTGTATGCCGCGCTTCCGACAGTTGCCGCGAAGGTCGACGAAAGCGGCGTGACCTCGCTTTTTGTCGGTTCGGAAAATCGCAAGATCGAGCTGTCAGAACTGCCGACAGCGCCTTATTACGAAAACGGTATTCCCATGATCCCCCTGCGCGCAGTTGCCGAAGCGCTCGGCTATAAAGTCAGTTGGGACAGCGAAACCGGCGATATCACCGTAGACGATGATTATATTCAAGCGGTCACACTGCGCGGCGGTTCGGATGAAGCGGTCTTTTCGGGCCATCTAAAAGTAATTGATATGAGTCGCGACTCCAAGCTGGAGCTTCCGCTTAACATTATCGACGGTACAAGCTATGTGCCGGCTTCGTTTTTTGAAGAATTCTTCAATGAGGTCAAAATCGAAAACGGCAAGATCTCGGTTGCGCCCGTCGTTTATACGCTTGACTGAGACCCGCAAAACGAACAACGAAAGCGCCCTGCCGCAGATAATGCGGCAGGGCACTTTCGTTATTTTATCTAAATTCAAATGGCTATTTTCTCACTTTTACACAATTGCATTCAAAATTTTACTATGATATAATTATCATGGTTCGTATACAAAATTTATATGACTTATGGAGGAATCTATGAAAAAAGTCCTATCCTTTACTCTTGTCCTTCTGATGCTTTTCGGAATATTTCCGATCTCCTCAAGCGCAGAGGACAACGATTTTGTAGTAGTAAAAGCCGATGAACTTTTCTACCTGGTTTTAAACGTAGCAACGCTTGACAGCTCGCTTGAAAAGTCTGCGGACGGCGACTATGTTCACCTTGTAGCCGCTCCCGGCAGCTACGGCAACTCCGAACTTGTCGTATCGTTCAGCAAGGTCGGATTCAATACGCTTGACTATCCGTATGTGGCGGTAGGCTACCGCACGGATTCGCAAAGCGGCATAGTTGACGTAGGACAGGTCAACGCCATGGGCGAAAATTGGTGCAACAACAATCCTGCACAGCAAAGCGACGGCAAATGGCATACGCTCATCTCAAACTTCAACGATATCACCGGCAACACCACTCCGAACCTGCCGCGTGCCGACGAAGAAGGCGTAGTTTTCAGACTCAAGCCGTGGCAGAGCCATAACAAAACGCTTAACACCGAACAATACTACGATGTAATGTTTATCGCATACTTTAAGACCGCCGATGAAGCAAAAAACTTCAAATTTGATCCTAATAAGGATTACGGCGGTGAGCTTGTCGTAGATTTCGGCGAGGAGATCCCGTATTACAAAGCGGACAACGAACTTATAAACAGTTATCTTGACAAAGCATACGCGCTCAAAGACGAGATCATAAACAG
>DHJP01000119.1 GCA_002404395.1 Clostridiales bacterium UBA4717 | reverse complement strand
GCGATCATGTTGATGTTTTCGTCAACCGTTCGCGTGGCGGCGTTTTCATCATAAAAATCGCTGCCTTCTCTTGAATAACATTCGGTAGCGTGAGTATGTAATACCAGGACAAGCGGCTTATCTTTGTCGATTTTCGCTTCGGGCAGTTTTTGCTCATACAGCCTGCGGGTGTCCGGATCGGATTTTACGGTGCTGTTCAGAACGAACAGATCGTCTGCGGAAATATCGGTTTCGATTATCGGGTGCAGTGCGGTATTTTCAGGCATATCGCTTTGAGTCGAGTCCGACTGTGTATTATTGTCGGTATGAGTGTAATTATCGGTTAAAGGATCGTCTGTATCCGAGGGATGGGAGTCGCCTTGCAGCGGAAGCTGAGGCTGTATGAATTCGTAAATCATTTCATTTTTAAAAGCGCTTTTGTCTGATTGCCGCAAAGGCATGCCGAAGCAGGCGGCTTTTGCAAGTGAGATCTGCGCAGGTTCGCCTGAAAATTCGGAATATTTGAAAAATGCTTGTCTCTCAAGACATTCGGCTATGCCCGAACGTATCTCTGTATTTGTGAGGCAAAGCTTTGCAATGCAGGCAAAACCCGCAATTGCAAAGACTGTATACAATATCCACAATAGTATTTTTGCTGTTCTTGCTCTGTTCAAAGCCTGTCTCCCCAAAGTGCTTGGAATTGATACAGGATATGAGCATATGGCAGCGATTATTCATATCAGCGCAGAGTTTATTGCATTTGCAAGCAGCTTTGACAGCTCGATAAGCACAATATCGCTTTCTTTCGGAGTGACAAAAAAGCCTCTGCCGTTTTCAAGTATTTCATGAAGTTTCGGGTCAATGCTGTCGGCTTCAATGCCTGCCTTGTAAAGTGCATCGTACACGAGCGCGGAGGATTCGACGACGGTCGGAACTCCGACGATTATTACGGGACATCCGACGCTTTCACGGTCGATAGAATCGCGGCGGTTTCCGATACCCGATCCGGGCGCTATGCCGGCATTTGTGATCTGAACCGTGGTGGCAAGATGCGAAAGCTCACACGCGGCAAGCGCATCTATGGCAATGAGCAGATCCGGCTTTACGGTGTCTACGGTTTGCCGTATAACTTCCAAAGTCTCTATTCCGGTCTGACCGGTAACGCCGGGAGCAATTGCCGCGACCGAAATGTTTCCGAGCATCGAGTAAAGCTTCGGATCGGCATTTTTTATATGGCGTGTAACTACTATTTCCCGGAGGGTTTCGTGACCTATGGCGTCCGAGGTGATATATCGGTTTCCAAGTCCGGCTATCAGATAGGAAAGCGAATGCCTTTCGGGGCACAGCTCGCTTATCATCGAACCGATTATTCCGGAGATCAGCTCGGAACAGGCGGCAACGCGCTCGTCGGTCTCATGCCAGAGCCTTCCGACATCGACGGTGATATACTTGCCGCATTTCTTTCCGATCGCCGATGCGGCTTCGGCGGTAGTGACGTCAAGCTCGCATATGTTAAAGCCACTCTTTTCGTATTCGGAAAAATTTATTCCTTTGTCATCCGATTTGCCGTCGTGCTCACGCTCGGTCGTGCGGCACTCGCTGGCAAGGTCGGTCCTGCGGTATTCTGACAGCTTTTTCAAACGCATTGCTCCTTCGTTAGTAAGAATCTATTATAAAGTATGCCCGCAAGCGTACCAAAAACAAATGGTAAAAATAAAAAGCATTGTGAAAACTTACAATTTAAGAGGTCGGAAATTGTGCATATGTCATAATCTTTATTTATTCTCATTTTCATAATTGCTAAAATCAAAATTGTATGATATAATATCATAGAATGTTTACGCAACACGAAAATTGCGGGATAAACAGGCAAATTTTGTTCTACGCCCTTGTATCCGGGGGCAGAGGAGGAATCGTTATCATATGAAAAGATTAGTATCTGCAGTGCTTGCGCTTTTGATGCTTGCGGCTTGTCTTACCGGTTGCGGCGGATTAAAGCCGGATTCTGAGGACAAAGGCGCACAGATCAATGTGTACATTACCGATGAGATCCGCGACTTTGATCCGGGATACACGCTTATCAATGATGGGACTGCAAAGGTGTTCGGCTTGATCTATGCCGGTTTGGTATCGCTTGATGAAAACGGCAAGGTCAAAAACGATCTTATGGACAGCTATGAGTTTAAGGAAGACGAGCGCGACGGTACATATAAAATGTACATTACTCTCAAGCAGACAATGTGGAGCGACGGACGCAACCTGACCGCTGATGATGTGGTCTATGCTTGGAAGCGCGTGCTTGATCCCGAGTTTGACAGCCCTGCGGCTTCACTCTTGTTTGATATAAAGAATGCAAAAGCGGTTAAAATGGGCGATTGCTCTATCGACGACCTCGGAATCGCTTCGGTCGATAACTATGTTTTGGAGATCGAGTTTGAAAATAAGATTGATACCGATCTGTTTATCGAACGTCTGGCAAGTCCTGCGCTCGTGCCTATGCGCGAGGATGTTGTTACCCGTTATGACAATTGGGCAACTTCCGCTTCGACTATGGTAACCAGCGGTCCGTTCGTTGTAAAGAATCTGAACTATGGAAAAACGGTTACGCTTGAGCGCAACAATTACTATTTCCGTGACAGAGAAAAAGATAATCTCGACAAGATGGTCAAGCCGTACAGACTCAATGTCGACTATACTCTGACGCTTGACGAATTGCTTGAAAAATATGAGGCGGGCGAATTGTTCTACCTCGGTGATATTCCGGTCGAGAAGCGTTCGGAGTATAAATCAAAAGCGGTTGTCAATGATATCCCGTCGGTTCATACGTATATTGTAAACAATGATAATAAGCTGCTTTCCGATTCAAGAGTGCGCAAGGCGCTTTCGATGGCGCTTGACCGCGAAGCGATCAGCGAGCTTGTGGTGTTTGCGAAACCGGCAACCGGATTTGTTCCCGAAATGACTTCGGACAAAACAAGCAAGGACAGCTTCCGTAAAAACGGCGGAACGCTTATCTCTTCAAAAGGCGACATCGAAGGAGCAAAGGCATTGCTTTCCGAAGCGAAGGTCAAGGGCGGCAGCTTTACGATCTCATACTTTGAGAGTGCGACCGAAGAAGCTATTGCCGAGTACTGTGCCGAGATCTGGAATGAACTCGGCTTTAATGTGAAGACAAAGAAACTTTCCAACGCGAAGAAGTTCTCGAACGCGTACAGTGATCGCGATTTCGATATTCTGGCAGTGGATTACGAAGTGCTTTCGAATGATGCATTCAACTATATGGCATCCTTTGCAAAGAGTTATGCCGGCATGAAGATTGATATGCAGAACGACAAGTACGACCTTGTTCCTCACATTTCGGGCTACGACAATGCCGAGTATGAGGCTGTGATAGATGAGGCACAGGCAGTAAACAGCAGAAAGGAAAAGAGCGAATACCTCCACAAGGCGGAAGAAATGCTTGTTTCCGATATGCCGGTGATCCCGATCGTGTTCAATCAGGACTTCTATCTTATCAATAAGAAAGTAATATCCGGAGTCGATACCGATTATTTCGGCGGCAAGATCTTTGAAAAGGTTACGATGAAGAACTACGAAAAGTATCTTCCGACCGAGGACTGATCCCGCGACAGCAGTTCGATTTTGTGAGCCGCAAACCGCCGGCACGGTTTGCGGCTCATGTTGCCGTCTGAACAAACCAACGCATACCAATTGAAAGGACTGTAAAATAATGCAGGCGCCTCTTAGCGATCCGAAAGATATTAAAATTTTTATTCTGTACCTGTTGCGTCAGCTTAACCGACCGCTTGATTTTACGACTGTCAGCGAGATCTCGGTTCAGGACGGATATGTGAATTATTTTGATTTTGCCGCGTGTTTTGCCGAGCTTATTGATAACGGCAGTATCAGTGAAAAGCTTGTTAACGGCGATGCGGAGTATGAGATCACCGAAAAAGGCAGGATGGTCGTCAATGAACTGCAAAGCAATATCCTGAATGCCATACGCGAGAAGAGCCTCAGAAGCGCACTGCGACTGCTTTCGTTCAAGGAACGCGGCTCCAAGATCACCTGTACTTCGCGTCAAATCGGCGATGATAAGTATATGATGGACTGCGAGATAAGCGAAAAGGACGAGATCGTTATGAAACTTTCTCTCGGTGTGGAATCAAAACAATTGCTCGACGTGATGATGTACAATTTTGACAGCAAGCCGGAAGTGCTTTATAAAGGACTTTACGCGATACTTACCGGTGAAGTCGATTATCTGCTTGACTGACCGAAAAATCGGAAGTTTGCCTTGTACCGCCGCTTTTGACATAATACTTTCATTTTCTGTGCATTTAGCCGGAACATTATGGAAATATTTAAGAATTTTGTAAATTTTTGTCAGAACAAAATTCCGAAAAAGCAAAAAAACTATTGACATTTTACAAAAATATGATATAATATGGGTAAGTCAAAGGCATAGGTGGCAATATGAGCACTAACGATACGGATATCAATGCACTTGTTGAGCGTGTCAGGCAGGGAGACGATTCCGCATTTGATGAAGTGCTCGCCAAATATGAAGGTTTATGCCGCAATATGGTTGAAAAGTTTGCTTATGACGGTATGACCCGCGAGGATCGCGAAGATCTGCTTCAGGAGACGGGGATACTGCTTTTTAAGGCGGCTAAAACATACGATCGCGATTTGGGTCTGACTTTCGGATTGTATGCACAGATCTGTCTCAGAAACGGGCTTATAACCATTTTGCGTAAGCGTGCCCGTGACCTTGACCGTTCGGCGGACGAACTTGATCCGAACGAGCTTACCATGCCCGATCCTACAAGTGAGGTCGATGAGTCGGACAGCGCTGAGTTTTTACTCGGAAAAGTAAAAAAACTTTTATCCGAGTCGGAGCTTGAGGTGCTTATGCTGAAGCTCGCCGAGCTTGACCGGAGCGAGATAGCCGAGCGTCTCGGTATTCCGCTTAAATCGGTGGACAATACTATTTATCGAATACGCGTTAAACTGAAAAATGCACTCTCTTGAAATTCATATATTTGCCCGTATAGCTTAAGTAGAGCGTTGCTGCAATTATCAATGTGTGTCAAAGGTGGCGGTTTAAATCCGTCGAGGGCGAAAATTACCATTTTACAAAGCGAGGTAGACACAAAATGTATCAGGACGAAGTTTTAGTTTGCAAGGAATGCGGTGCTGAATTCACCTTTACTGCCGGCGAGCAGGAGTTTTACGCCGAAAAGGGATTTCAGAACAAGCCTCAGAGATGCAAAGCTTGCCGTGACAAGAAAAAGAATGCGGCAAAGGCTCCCAGAGAGCTGTTCACTGCGACTTGCGCTAGATGCGGCGGAGAAGCAAAGGTTCCTTTCCAGCCGAGCAGCGATAAGCCTGTTTATTGCAGCGAATGCTATGCGGCTATCAGAGCCGAACAGGAATAATCAGTTTTTGATACAAAAAAACCGTCGCGTAAGCGACGGTTTTTTTGTTATGGTAAAGGCTGTCGGAATTTCCGTAAAATTATCGAAAAAAAATAGCTTTTGGTATGTACAAATCGGCAAAGCTATGTTATAATTACATTAAATAATTATATATTTCAGAGGCGTTATGAATAAATATCGGCAAAAAGATGTAAAAAACGAACGTTTTTCAAATGCGGAGATAGACGAAAACCTCGTTCTCGGAAGAAATGCGGTGCGTGAATTGCTTAAGGGTTCGCGCAGTATAGATAAAATATATGTGCAAAAAGGCGAGCGCGAAGGCTCTATCACAATGCTTGTGGCGGAAGCGATAGAAGCCGGCGTTCCGATCGTCGAATGTGAAAAGCCGAAGCTTGATGCAATGGCGCACGGTACGGTTCATCAGGGGATTATTGCAGCTGCCGCAGCCAAGGACTATTGCTCGGTTGAGGATATCGTGGCGAATGCTGAAGCGCGCGGCGAAAAACCGCTTATTCTGATCGCCGACGGTATTGAAGATCCGCATAATCTCGGCGCGATCATCAGGGTTGCCGAGGGTGTTGGCGCTCACGGATTGATCATTCCCAAGAGACGTGCTTCGGGAGTGACCGCAGTGGTTGAAAAGGCGTCGGCAGGCGCGCTTGAACATCTTCCGATCGCAAAAGTGTCAAATCTTGCTTCGGCAGTAGAAAAACTCAAAAAACTCGGTGTTTGGATATATACCGCCGAAGCCGATGGCAGACCTTACTATGATGTGGATTTTACCGGGCCTGCGGCGATCGTGGTAGGCAGTGAAGGTAACGGTGTATCGCGTATCATTAAAGAGCTGAGCGATTTCGTGGTTTCTATACCTATGTACGGCAAGGTGACTTCATTTAATGTTTCATGTGCGACGGCAGTGGTTATGAGTGAAGCGGCACGTCAGCACAGAAGTGTCGAAAAATAAATTCTGATGAAAGGACATTAACGATGCCGAACAGCAGAGATGATGAAAATCGTGATGCAATGGACGCGATATCCGCAAGCGAACTGTTAAAAAAGCTTAAAGGCGGTATCGAAGCATCTGCTTCGGACGATAAAAACGAAAACGTACCGAAGAAGGCGTCCATACATATCAGCGATACAGCGGCGAAGGCGGCGGAAGCGGAGCTTATCAAGGGAGAGCCGGACGAATTCGGAGACGACCTTGAGGCGCTTTTGCGCAGTGTTATGAATATGCCTGCCGATGAAGATAAGACTGCATCGTCAAACGATAATGAGAATCCCGAAGTGCAGGAAGTCGATCCCGAGCCTGTCAGCAGCGACGGTGCTCCCGAATCGGATGAGCGGACTGTCAGCGAGGTTTCGGGCGACAACGCAGATGTAACTCTGCCCGAAGTTGCCGAAGTAACCGATGATCCCGATGACGGCGATGACTCGGATCCGTGGTATGAGGATGAGGAAGAAGCGCTGAGCAGACCTTTGACTGCGCACGAAGCTGTGCGCGACACTGTCGTGGACGACAAAACAAAGGGGTGGACTGATGTGCCGAATACCGACTCCGATGATGACGACGGGTTTCTCGGTAAGATCATCGGTGATATTTCAAACGGCGTGGCAGGATATTACGGAAACGATGAGGAAGATGATGAGTTTGAGTTCGTCACGGATTCTGTAGATACAGATAGATCGCGATCCGAGTCGGATGAGGTAGCTGAGGTTGCGTCGGATGCCGATGCGGCGGAAAAAAATGATAATGCCGATAAAAGCGAACCAATGCCCGACAGAGGGTATGTGAGTGATGAGGACGGCGGCAAGGAATACACCGGGCTTGACGGTGCGGAGTTTGACAGCACCGAATTCGGACTGATCGCATTATTCGGCGGCAAGCGACAAAAGGAAGAACAAAAGCAGAGCGCAGAAGCGCAGGAGATCATAAACGAGGCACAGAATCTTTCCAAATATAAAGCGCCGAGAAAAAAGCATTTCTTTGAAATGTTCGACGAAAAGTACGAATATACCGATCGTGCGCAGAACGGAGAGATCGAACGCGAATATGCGTCCGCATTCAGGAGGAAGACGATCGGCTTCTTTGCCTGCCTTGTGTTTGCACTGTTACTCTTTGTTTTTGAAAACGCGAATCTGTTCGGCATTACTTTACCGAATGTCCTGAATATTTCGGTGTATCCCGTGATCTACTCTATGGTGGATCTCCAGCTTGTGGTTTTGTGTGCGCTGACAGCGTTTGACCGACTCGGGTTCGGCATTTACTCTCTGTTTAAACTGAAATTCGTTCCGGAAAGTGTGCCGGCGATATTGCTTGCGGCGTCAGTTGCCTATACCTCGGTCATGATGAACGGCGGCGGTATCAAGGGTGCACGCCTGTATAATTTCACGGTCGCCGCCGCTATGGTGCTTTTGCTTGCATATGAGCTTATGCACATCAAAAGCGAGGCTATGGGATTTGCGATCGCTTCCTCGGGAAAAGCCAAGTTTGCGGTAACTGAGACTGCAGAGGCTAAAGGCTCTGAGGGCTTCAGCGAGTATCTGCCTGACGACGCGAAGAAATTCAGCGTGGTGAGAGCGTCTCGCATTGACGGCTTCTTTAAGCGTATCAGGGAAAGGGAGCATAATCGCAAGCATATCGCGGTCATGTTCGCGCTTACCATTGCCGAAGCATTGCTTGCGCTTGCGTTCGGTTTGTTTATGAAATATGACACATGTACCGTGGCGACGATCGTATACCTTACGGTAATACTCGCGCTGCCGGGCAGTATCATGCTTACATACAGCTTGCCGCTTTATCGCGCATCAAAGAATGCCTGCGCCTCCGAAAGCGCGATCCTCGGAGAGGGTGCGGTCAATGAATATACCGACAGCGCGGTCGTTTACTTTGACGATCGTGATATATTCCCGGCGGCGGGAGTGAAGATCGGAAGCGTAAAGGTTTACGGAGACAATCGTATAGATCGTGTGATCCGTGATGCCGCAAGTGTGTTTTCTGTGATCGGCGGTCCGCTGAAGGATGTGTTTGAACTTGCGACAATAGATATCGGACACAGCAGTGACGTGCGGATGCTCGACCGCGATGACGACGGTCTCCATGTGCAGATTGACGGCGTCGGAACATATATCGGTGGCAATGATTATATGAAGCGCCTGGGCTTTGAAACGCCATACGGCGATAAAGACCTCGCGCTTGAGCAGAACACAGGATCACGGATAATGTATATTGCAAGCGAGGAAGAGATCCTTGCGAAGTTTACTGTTCAATATACTGCCGATCTTGAATACGAGCTTATCTTCAAGCAATTGTATAAAGCGGGTATCTGTATCGGTATCCGTACGCTCGACCCCAATATCGGAGACGGGCTGGTGATGAAAAAGCTGAAGCTGAAAGAAAACTTCCCGGTCAAAGTGGTCAGAGCCGATGAAAAGAGTCCCGAAAGCGAAGCGAATGAGACTTGCGTTGACAGCGGAGTGATCTCAAGCGGATCGGTCAAGGCACTGCTCAAGGCACTTTCGCAGTGCGATCGTGTCAAATATATAACCAAGGTTCACGGCGTGTTCGGAATAGTCAGCGCTGTGCTTGCGCTTGTGGCGGTATATGCGGTTACGCTTTTCGGAAAGCTTGATATCGGATCGGCGTATGCGGCACTTTATCAGCTCTTTTGGATGATCCCGATGCTTGCGGCACAAGCATTTTCGGAATAAAACACCGCTTGAATTTTTGACGTATTGATTTGAATGAAAGGGGTTGCCTTAAAAGTCAAATTGGCTTTTTGGACAACCCCGTTGATTTTTAAAGTCGGGTGAGAGCGCACCGTTGCGGTATCGGCGCAGTTGTGCGCTCGCGTGATTATTTTTGTGTCAGATGAGCCCGACGATGATGGAATGAGGTTAGCATTATATGAGTGGTAATATACCGTTTGAACGCATTTTAAAGCGTGTTGAAAAGCCCGGACGTTACTCCGGTGGCGAGTTTGCCGAAGTAATAAAGGATAAAGCGGCGGTAAAGGCGCGTTTTGCCTTTTGCTTCCCCGACACTTACGAGATCGGAATGTCGAACCTCGGAGTACGCATATTGTACGGTTCGCTGAATCGTGAAGACGATATTTGGTGTGAGCGTGTATACGCGCCGTGGATGGATATGGGCGAGCAGATGAAGCGCAGAAATATGCCGCTTTATGCACTTGAAAGCGGCGATCCGGTCGCGGATTTTGATATTGTGGCTTTTACGCTTCAGTACGAAATGTCGTATACGAATGTGCTTTATATGCTGGAGCTTGCCGGGATACCTATGCTTGCAGCCGAACGCGGGGAGGACGCTCCTATCATAATCGGAGGCGGTCCTTGCGCTTACAATGCCGAGCCGATTGCCGACTTTTTTGACGTTTTCAGTATCGGAGAGGGCGAGGAAGCATTGCCGGAGTTTACGAAGCTTTATATTAAGATGAAAGCGGAGGGCAGATATACAAAGCGTGATTTTCTGCATGAAGCGGCAAAGCTTGAGGGCTTTTATGTGCCGTCGCTTTATGATGTCGAATACCATGCCGACGGAACGATCGCGAAATTTGTACCGCTTGCAAACGATATTCCGACTAAGATAACCAAGCGGATAATGAAGGATATGGACACGGCATATTTTCCGGACAAATTCGTAATGCCGTTTATAGAAACCGTTCATGACCGTGTGACGCTTGAGGTATACAGGGGCTGTATACGCGGCTGCCGCTTTTGTCAGGCGGGAATGGTATACCGACCTATACGCGAAAAAACGCCGGAAGTATTGAATGAGCAGGCGAAAAAGCTGTGTGCTGCGACCGGATATGATGAGATCTCGCTTGTGTCGCTGAGCATAAGCGATTATTCAAAGTTGCGTCCGCTTTGCGAGTGTCTGCTCGAATGGACGAACGATAAACGGGTCAACCTATCACTGCCGTCGTTGAGAGCGGACAGTTTTTCCGAAGAACTTATGGAAAAGGTCTCGTCAGTGCGTGCCAGCGGTTTGACGTTCGCACCCGAGGCAGGAACTCAGCGGCTGCGCGATGCAATAAACAAAAATGTGACCGAGGAAGATCTGATGCACGCCTGCAAGATCGCGTTTGAGGGCGGCAAAAATCAGGTCAAGCTGTATTTTATGCTGGGACAGCCGACTGAGGAATATGAAGACCTTGCCGGAATAGCCGAGCTTGCGGATCGTGTGGTCGGAAAATACTACGAGCTGAAGCGGGAAAATGAAAAAGGCGATCCGCGTTTCAGACGGCCGCCGAGTGTGAATATCAGCGTTTCGACCTTTATACCCAAACCGTTTACCGCATTTCAATGGGAAGCGCAGGACGACCTTGAAACAGTATACAAGAAACAGGCATATATAGGCGAACGTATAGGGAAATATGTAAAATATAATCATCATGACGCAAAAGTGAGCCGTATTGAAGCGGTGCTTGCGCGGGGGGACCGCAAGCTTTCGCGTGTGTTGCTTGAGACGCGCAAGCGGAATATGTGCTTTGACAGCTGGGATGAGTGTTTTGACTACGACAAGTGGCTCGAATGTTTTGAAGCGGCAGGCATTGACCCAGCGTTTTATGCAAACCGCAGATTTGCGGATGATGAAATACTGCCGTGGGATCTTATCGACTGCGGCGTGTCAAAAGAATTTTTGTTAAATGAAAACCGCAAAGCTCACAGAAACGAAACCACTCCCAACTGTTCGCAAAAATGCTCGCAGTGCGGAGCATCCAAGCTCGGAGGTGTCAGAACATGGTGCAAACGCGACCTGTAAGATTAGGCTTTACTCAAACGGGAAAAATGCAGTTCATCTCTCATCTTGATCTTGTAAGGACGATGGGAAGAATGATAATCAGAGCCAGCGTGCCGATATGGTACACCGAAGGCTTCAACCCTAAACCGAAGCTGGTTTTTGCCATGAACCTTTCGGTAGGTGCCGAAAGCCTTTGTGAGTTTGTGGACTTCAAACTTGAGGGCGATATGTCCGATGCAGAGGTTGCAGAAAGAATCGCTGCGCAGTTTCCGTGCGGTATGGCGGTAAACGGTGTATGGACTCCCGAACATAAAACGCAGGAAATAGCATACGCAGGATATACAATAACTCTCGGCAGCCGTAAGGCTTCCGCAAAGCTTGCTTCGGATATAAATTCCTTGCTTTCGGGAAAACTTGAGATAATGAAGCGCACAAAAAGCGGCGGGGAAAAGCTTGTTGATATTTCGCCTATGATACGTCGTGCCGAGGCGGATTTCAAAAACGGAAGTATAGAAATAAACGCCATGTTGTCAAGCGGAAGTAATGATTACCTTAATCCGGAATATGTCGTCAAGGCAATATCGGAAAAGTTCGGAATTGATTTTGACGATGCCATGACCGAGTATTATACTGTTCTCAGAACAAGTGTAAAACTTTCGGACGGTGTTACGGATTTCAGATGACCGACTATAAGATCGACTCAAAAGAACATTCTCCCGAAAAGATTATATGCCTTACGGCATCTTTGAAGATCCGCTTTGCGGCGGTAAACTCCGAGTTGTCTCCGACTTTTGCGTACGCGGCAATAAGTTCGGCTGCCGTACAGACCGACTCCGCTTCCGCATGAGTGACCGATATTGAAACGAACGGTTGAATTTTGCGCCAATATTTTACCAATTCTTCGGCTGATTCCGAGGCGGCGATCGGCTCATCGCCGAGCTCATCTGCCATGCTGATTAGCTTTTTTCCGCATCCGTTCAGTATAACGGCGTTTGCGATGAGCAAAACGATTATCGCGGCGAGCAATATAAACGCGGTTATGGTGCTTCTCATGATCTATTGTCTCCGTTTCTTGTTGCTGTAATATTCGGAACGTCTTTGCGGCGGTCTTTTGATTTCTTAGTAAGCAGAATATTTCCGGCATCATCGACTGTGAGCAAAAAAACCTTATTGCAGGCGATCCCTTCACATTTGAGATATTGCTCTAACCAGACACGGTCACGCCCGGAAAGCCGTAGATTCTCCTCGTTTACAGTGCCGTCGATCACGACTGCGTGAGCAATTCCGACTTCGCTTACCGTCAGCTTGAGGTCGCTCGGCGTTGCCGGGAGTTTATCGGCTTTCGGGATGACTGACAGCTGCCCGTTCTGCTCAAGTATAGCATATTCGACATCGTCTACAGCAGTAACGTTTTTGAGCCTGAGCTGGCTCAACAATTCTTCTATGCTTATGCGGTTTCGCAGCAGCTCGGCTTCGATGATTTTACCCTTTCGTATTAAAATGGTGGGATGACCGATGAACAGCTTTTTCAAAAGCGGGCTTTTGTTTACGGTGAATGATCCGACAACTTCGAGCGAAAGCAGTGTGAGTATGGGTATGACCGAAAACAAAAGCGGTATTCCGTCGTCCGTGATGGTGAATGAGGCAAGCTCAGAGAGAAGAAAGGTGGTAACAAGCTCCGAAACCTCAAGCTGCCCTACCTGGCGCTTACCCATGACCCGCATGGCGGCAATGAGGATTATATAGATCAAAACGGTGCGTATAAATATTGTTGACATAAGTATTTTTCATGTCGGCGTAGCCGACTCAAAAAAGCAAACGTGAATTTTCGAATCGGCGAAGCCGATGAAAAATTGACGGGCCCGTTTTAAGGGGAAATAGGCGCGAAACCTGAAACTTCATTTGGCTGCGCTTGAGCTGTATTTTTTGCGTTTGAAGTTATTATTGCCGTAAACCGGTAGTGTATTCAACGCATTTACATATAATATCTGCGTATGGGATAACGAATATGTAAAAAACGACAATAAATCAAAATATTTGATTTTTTTCTGATTTTCCTCTTGACAATATATAAAGGGATGTGGTATACTAAGCGAGCTGACGAAAGGAAGCGAGGGAAGTATAGAGCGAAGGGTGAGCGGGTGAAGAGAAGCCGGCGAACCGAAGAAGCGAGTTTAGATAAGTACTAGAGGAAGAGTAACAAGAGTAAGAAAAGGAGCGGCAGAAGAGCGAGCGGAAAGCGTCGCGAGAGCTCCTGAAAAAACTTTTGAAAAAACTTGAAAAAGTACTTGACAAACTGCAA
>DHJP01000185.1:7616-16104 GCA_002404395.1 Clostridiales bacterium UBA4717 | reverse complement strand
GCCTTAACTATATCATACAAGAATAAACATGAAAAAGCCCGCTTTTCGCAGAATAATTTCATTTGCATTAGCTTTGATCATGCTTGTCGGTATGCTTGCCGCGCCGACTTCGGCAAGCGAAACCGAGGATTACGGCAGGTATGTTTTTGACCGCGACGAGCTTGAAAATCTGATCTATAAGCTCAGGGTCGAAAAGAAACTTAACATAGTATATCTCGGCGGTTCGGTCACGGACGGTTACGGCTCAAGCGCGGGCGGAAGCTGGCGCGAGCTGGTCGGAAAGTGGTTCGAAGATACGTTTACCGAAGCCGAGATCAATAATTACAATGCGTCAATCGGCGGCTCCGGCTCAATGAGCGGTGCTTTCCGTCTCGAAACCGATGTGCTTTCGCACGCTCCCGATCTGGTCTTTGTGGAAGCTGCCGTAAACGACGGCTACTGCGGTCATTTTGCAGACGGTACGGTTCAGACCTATTATGAAACGATCCTCAGAAAAATACGCGAACAGTCTCCCGATACAGAGATCATTTCGGTTTTTGTCAACGACAAAAAGACGCTCGTCGCTCACGTAAACTATGACCTGTCGGAAATTGCAGCGCTTCAGAACGAGGTCGCCGATTATTATGACGTTACCGGCATAAATGTCGGACGCGCCGTTCAGAATCGTATCGTGGAAACCTACGGAGCGTCAAGGCTTGACGAGGGGTGGGCGGCATATATAAAGGACTATGTTCATCCGCTCAATGCCGGATACAGAGTGTATGCCGACGTAATAATCGCATATCTGAGCTCAAAGCTGTCAGACGGCGCGGCGACTCCCGAAGCAGTGGTGCCGCATACCTGTCCGCAGGGCTTTTTCGACAAAGGGGCAAGCAGACTCGAAACCGAATATGTAAAGGTCAGCCCCGAGATATTCACTTCAATGACCGGTTGGACTTATTCCGAGGATGCGATATATCCGAAGATCGACACTGCGGGATGTATTTACCCTTCGGCGGACGAAAACAGCTTCACTTACAGATTCAACGGCACCGGACTTGCGATACTCATGGAGTTTTCGGGCGGGCAATTCTATTTTGACATCAGTATAGACGGCAAAGAACCCGAGCGCGTCGATATGTACGATACAAGCCACCCTTTCCACAAAGCGATAGAGAATCTTGAACCGGGCGATCATACGGTTACGATATCCTATGTCGGAATGAACATCGACGAGGATAATAATAAGACCGCAGTGCCCGGACACGACCCGAGGGTAAAGCTTTCACGCTTCTTTATTTCAAAGGAACGCAAGATCGATCTGATCGGCGATATCAACGGGGATAATATTATCGACACTGCCGATTATCTTTACTTTGCAAGGGCGCTCGCAGGCGTCGCAGGCTATAAAGATCTCAAGGCCGCCGCATATGCCGACCTTAACGGCGATAAATTCGTGACCCCTGCCGACTTAGCGGTGCTCGCAAGACATCTCGCCGCATGGAAAGGCTATGCTTCACTGCCGATCGCAAATTCAGATCGCGGCGCGGACGAGTCAATGTATTCTCTGAAAAATTGAAATGCAATACTCTCTCCCTTTCATAAGTGGGTGTAAAAAACTCAAAATGAGTTTTTTACACCCACTTCTACTTTTGGCACTAAGGAAAGAGCCGCCAAAGATCGTTTCGGAAGTGCCGGGATCCTGAGCGGAATTTTCGGGAACTGTTAAAAACATTGTTTTTTACAGCTCCTTTGCTTTTTCAAAATAATTCACAAAATAGGAGATTTTTTCGCATTGTTATTGATTTTCCCTTTATTTTATGCTACAATAAATCCAAATGGTACAATCGTTGTGAGCCAACCGGAACGTCGATTGTACACATCGCACAAAAGCGCAGTCAACCGATTGTGCAAAGCGACAAGAAAGGGAGAAAAACATGAGAAACACACGCACACTCAAAGCACTTTCTTTAGTTCTCAGCGTGCTTATGCTTGCCGGAAGCTTCATCATTCCGGGCGCGGCATACACAAATGAGGATTGGAAGATCGACGGCAGCTACGTGATACTGAGCGGCGAATCGCTGCTCGACGCCATAGCGGCTTCCGATGCGAAGCTTACGGAGCTTGTATATGACGCGGACGCCGGCAAGAGCTATGTCAAGATCACGGCAAATACCGGCAAAAGACCTCAGGTACAAATAAGGCAGTCGAAATCCAACGTCAATTTAGCCGAATACGACTACTATTATATCAGCTATTATCAGTCGCAGGCTGCAAGCAACCTCGATATGACCTTCAGAGCCGATACCTACCCCGAGTTCAGCGAAATGACCCACTACGAGCAATGGTCGGTCAAAGGACATCCCGAAGCTTCAAACGGAGTATGGAAGACCTCAATGAAGACCCGCGCCGAATTTTACGGTCAGAAAACCGCTCATCCCGAGTACGCTCCGATACCTGCGCTTAAAAATCAGTATCTCTGCTTCAAGCCCTGGTCTTCGGATGCAGACGAAGGCTCCTACTTCGGACTTGAATATGTAGCGTGCTTCAAGACCGAAGAACAGTACAAAGCGTTCGCCGAAAAAGCGGCAGCCGGCGAAATTCCCGCCGAGTCGCTCTCGGTTATCTCTGACGGTGCTGAGATAACCGAGCTGACCGCCACAAAGGGATTGGCAATTTCGGTAAACATTTCCGTGTCCCCCGCGATCGCAACCTCAACACTGAAAGTCACTTCAAACAATGAAGAAGTCGTCAAGATCGTAAACAACAAGCCGCTTGCAGTCGGAAAAGGCACTGCTGTGCTGACCTATACCGTCAACAACAGTATAACCGGCGCGACCCCGATCGTCAAAACGCTTAACGTTACCGTTAACGAAGAAGACACGCTCGTGTTCTCAGCCGCAAGTCTGGCAGAAAAAGTCGGTTTCTCGGGTTATATAGGCGGAAAGGTCACTGTCATTGACGACGATACTGCCGAAAGACGATATCTGCACGTTGAAATAAACGCAGACGCTGCGGGCAAGGAATTTAACGGTATTCAGTTTAGCGTCAACGAGCTCGGTGTAAATGCAAAAAATTATCCGTATGTTAAGATCGGATTCAAGCCGAGCATGAGTCATACCGCTGACTTCAACGTGGGCTTTACCCAATATAAAAAATCCGATAACACCCTTACAAATAACCGCTTCTGGGGACCCAAGCCGGGTCAGAGCGCGGGCGTATATCAGAATTACGGAATAAAGTACACCCAATACAACGGCAGTGAAAAGGAAGCTACCGTCACCCCGTGGAACGGTCTTACCGATGATTCGGTCTACAATTATCTCTTACTCAAGCATTGGTCAAGCAATGCCGTAAAAGCCGGAGATTCGGTCGATTACGAATATATCGCTTTCTTCTCAAACGAGTCGGCAATGAACAGCTTCGTATATACTTCAAAGCTTGATTCGTTTGAGCTTACCGACCTCTCGCTTCAGGCAGGCGAAGTTGCCGCACTTCCGGTAAGCACCATTCCATCAGGCGCATACTACAAGCTTGACACGATCACCAGCAGCACTCCCGACGTCGTGCGCGTTGAAGGCAAGAAGCTTATCGCGCTCAAAGCCGGCAGCTCTACGATCACCGCCTCGACCACGAGCGGCTACTCGGACAGCTGCACCGTCACCGTTTCCGAAGCGCCCGATTACAGCAAGTACATTTTCGACCGTGACGAACTCGGAAACGCCGCATACAGACTCAAGAACGACAAGAAATTGAGCGTAGTATATCTCGGCGGCTCGGTCACCGCCGGTGCAGGCGCTACCGAATCACAGTGCTGGCGCGGACTTACCGGCGCATGGCTCAAGAGTGCGTTCCCGGACGCCGACATTGAGCTTCACAACTCGGCAATGGGCGGCTCGGGCTCTATGCTCGGCGCTTTCAGACTTCAGGACGACGTGCTTGCATACGAGCCTGACCTCGTATTTGTTGAGTTTGCAGTAAACGACAGCTACAGCGGACACGCCGGCGACGGAACGGTCAAAACTTATTATGAGACCATTCTCAGAAATATCCGCGTCGCTTCTCCGAATACCGAGATCATTTCGATCTTCGTGTGCGACCAAGGTCACCTCGGCACGAGCGTCAACTACGATCTGCACCCGGTTGCAAAGCTTCATAATGAAGTAGCCGAATATTACGGAGTGACCGGTATAAATGTCGGACGCGCAATGTCAAATACCATTCTTTCGACCGGCTCCGAATGGAGTGACTATGTAGCCGACTCGGTTCACCCCGGTCCCCGCGGCTACAAGGTATATGCGGACGTTATCTGCAGCTACCTCTTTGATAAGCTCATTGTAAACGAGACTCCCGACAAACTTGAGGCTCACAGCATACCGAGCGAATACCTTGATGCGGACGCTGCAAAGCTTGTTACCGAATACGTAAAGGTATCTCCCGATATCTTTGAATCGGTCACGGGCTGGAACTTCTACGACGGCAAGGTATACAGCAATCTTGCCACTGACGGATATATGGTGCCCGCAGCTGCCGACAACAGCTTCACCTACAAATTCACCGGTACAGGCATCGCCTTCTATATGGAATTTGCCGGCGGCGGATATTATGTCGACTATTCGATCGACGGAGGCGCAACTCAGCGTCTGAAGGTCACCGACACCAACCATCCGTTCAACAAGCTCGCAAAGAAGCTTGATAACGGCGAACACACCATCACCTTCTCATACCGCGCTGCCGACGGCAACGGCGGAGCTAACTCCAACCTCAAACTTACGAGACTGCTCGTTTCCCACGAAAAGGTAACCGACCAGCTCGGCGACATCAACGGAGACGGCGTGATCGATTCGCTCGATTACCTCGTATTTGCAAAAGCGCTCGGCGGAGTTGACGGATATATGAACCGTGTAGTCAAAGCCAACGCCGATCTTAACTCCGACGACACCGTATCTGCAAAGGACTCGATCATCCTGGCAAGACACCTTGCAGGCTGGAGGGGTTATGAAACGCTTCCGATAATCGAATCCGAAGATAAGGGAGCCGATCACGACGTATTTGCTCCCGCAAACTGAATAAGTACAGACAAACAAACTTACGGGTCGGTGCATATGCACCGACCCGTAAACATTTATCGTAAAAAGCGCCTCAGTTTTTTTCGACGATCTTAATATTGATCGGATCTATTCCCGCCTGCTCGTATACGATCTCCTTGATCTGAGAAAGCTCGTTTGCAAGCAATCCGTCGGATTTTACGATTATATTCGCATTGCTTCCCGTGACTACCGCTATACATTCTTCAAAGCCCTTGCTTTTGATAAGCGTTTCGATATTTGCTTCGGTTTCAATCTCTCCGGCAATACGTGAAATATCCGAAAGCGCGGTCTCTTTTGCGCTCTCGATCGCCGCTTCATTGTTCACGACCGTCTTGAGCACTTCGATCGCCTCGTCTCTCGCCTGCTTGCGGCTGAGCATTGATGAGGCAAAATATGTATCGCTGACCGAAAGCACTTCCCTGTCGCTGTTTTCTGCCTGAGAGACGCTTTGATCGACTTCATCAGTAACATGATCTCCGGCAAGCGTATAATTCAGGATCACTGCAGCGCCGATAAGCAGGACCGACGCAATTACCACAACGGTACGCGCTCCGACCGAGACCACCGCGCTTTTGGCTTTGCCGAATATGCCCGAAAATTTGATTCCCGCCTTCTGTTTCGGAACCTCGGCGGCATTAAGCAATTCAAGCGTCGAATCCTCGTTTTCAAGTTTACGATCGAATTTTTCATTGTTGTTTTCCATGGTGTTCTCCATTCCGGCGTAGCCGGTCCATAATTATTCGTTACTGTCAAAACATTTGATCTCTCTGCACAATACACTCAGATTATATGCAATTGATTTTGCGGCTATGACTGCAAAGTCGGCGCATTTGACGTCGGTGCGGCAATATAGATATTGTTTGAGCCGATCCCGTAAAGCGACGACAGCATATCGGTCAGCGTCAGCCTTGTTTTATCGTCAAGACGGCGGCAAACTACCGCTATACCCGCAAGACTTCCGTCGCTTAAAGTATTGACGCTGACATATACCTCTTGTGCGCATACCTGCTCGCAAAGCGCGGATATTTCTTTTTCATATGCACGAAGCGAGGCGCTTTGTCTTGCTCCTTGTATACCCGCAGGGGTCTGAAATGATGAGCCGAAAAGCATCAAAAGCACTCCGAGCGCGCACAGCGCGATCGCAAGCCTGCCGTTGCCGCTTTCTTTGAGAGATGTAATAAATGCGCTGATTTTTTTCAATTCTGCTTCACCTCCTCCCGCACGACTTCCGAATTTATGTAAACCGTCGGCGCTCCTATAAGCGATTCGGAATAAGCGCAGATATCGCCCGCAAGATATTCGGGCAGCTTTTTTTGCGAGCTTATATACAGCCTTACAAGTTCGATTTCATCAAGCTTTCGCGTGTCGATCAACAGAGAAAGCGACAGATCGTCTCTTGAAAATTTGCGCTCAAGCGCCGCCGTCGTGTCGGCAATGATATTTTCCGCACAGCTTCGTATATACGCGTCACAGGCGACCGCAGAAATAATATTGCCGTCCGCGTCGGCTTCATAAACAGCTCCGTCGGCAAAGTAAAGATACTCGTATGCCGCACGGTCCGCCGTATCAAATTTCGGAAATCCGCCTGCAAATCCCGAAACCTCATTTTTACAAAGGAAAGAAAGCGGCGCGCATATGCACAGCGCAAGCACGAGCGCGCATATGTACTTTAGATACCGCCGCATCGGACTGTTATCGGCAAGCGGCAGAAAATCGAACGCAAATTCAACTGCCGCCGCACCGATTATTACCGAAAAAATATATGCTTTCATAAACCGCTCCAAGTCAAGTTACGAATATGACACCGCACATCCGACAAGCAGACTTAACGCATAAATAAACATTACCGACATAAGTGAAACGAGCGCAATAAGGAAATTCACCGCGCTTCCGCCCTCCTTTATCAGCTTACACTCTCTTTCGCAGGAAAGCAGATCGGCAAATGAAGCGGCAAGCGCAAAGCGTACACGCACGATCATAAGGCTGATAAGCGTCGGCAAAGTCATTACCGCTATCGCCGCTATGCCTATGCCGCCCACCGCGCTTCGCACTGCCGAGATGCTTCCGGACATGGTCCTGACCGCCTCGCTCACTGCACCGCCGACGATCGGAATAAAGCTTGAAGCGGCAAAGCGGATCGCGCGCGAGCTTACCGAATCGGCGGCGGCGGCAAGCGTAGACTGAAAACTCATCACTGCAGAAATAGCCGCCACCGCAAGTCCGATCGCAAGCATGAAAAATCCTCTGACAAAGCTTGCAAACGTGTCTATCCGAAGCTTCGGCGCGGCGCTTTTGCATATCGCGAGCGCGAGCGTCAACTCAAGTATCGGAAAAAGTCCGTATGCCACAATATTTTCAAGTACCGAGAGGCAGACAAGCAATCCGGCGGAATTGACCGCGGCAGCGCTCAGATTTCCTCCGCTTACATACGCGGTGGTAACAAGCGGAGACATTGTATTGACAAGCGCCGCAAGGTTTTGCATATGCGTGTTCACCGACTGCGCAAGCTCGCCCACACTGCCGAATACCGAGAGGCAGACGCACAGCGAAGCAATGCTTTCAAACGCCCCCTTGAGCGAACCGCGCGCGGTAATGTCGGCGGCACAGTGAAATGCCGAGGAGATCACCACAAGCCCGAGCAAGCTGCCGAGCGACACCGCCGAACCTTCTGCGGCTTTGGACAAAAGCGAAAAAAACAGCTTGGCAAAATACGAAAAGGAAAACGCCGAGACAACTCCTCCGCTTCCTGAATCAAACAGCTCGTCCGGCAAAAGCTCAAGCGCTTCTTCGGGTATGTATCCGCGAATATCCGAGATCGAAACTTCCGCTGATTCTGACGAGCCGTAAGTGCCGAGCGTGCCGTGCGTGCCGTTTGGATATTCCGCGTACGCCGCAGTTGACAGCGTATACGCAAGCATAAACAAACTCAACACAAAAATAAACTTTCGCTTCATTTTTTCTTCCTGCCGCCGAAGGCGGTACAAACCGAATGCCTGTCCGGAGCACGCTTATGACAAAAGGCCCTGAGCCTTTGTCAAGAGCGATTCAAAAAGCGGTAATGCCAACAACAAAAGCTCCGCTTTGCCGACCGTCTCAAGCTTTGAAGCCAGCGCCCCCTCGCCGGCATCGCGGCAGATATCGGCGGTAAACTCTACCGCAAGCGCTACTCCGAGTGCTTTGAAAAGCACGCCCGCACAATCGGCAAACGGTGTGTCTTTTATAAGCGAGGCAAGCGACTCAAATGACGGGTAAAGCACTGCGCAGGCGGCGGTAAGAAACAACGTTGAAGCGCAAAGCACAAACAATCCCTTTATGCCGCGATTGGTCTCGCCGAGGATCAGCGAAAGCGCGAGTACCAAAAAAGCCGCGCCGCAATATGCGATCGCACTCATGTCAGTCCGAATACCGTGCGGATCATG
>DHJP01000185.1:4680-7547 GCA_002404395.1 Clostridiales bacterium UBA4717 | reverse complement strand
TGTCCCGTCAGCATGAACAGCACCACGAGTATACCGGCAATTACCACAAAGGTCGATTGCTCGTCTCTGCCCGTCTTTCCGAGTATCTGACACGCCACGCTGACGACGAATCCGATCCCCGCAACCTTTATTATAAAGCTAATATCCATACGCTTTGCCCTCCGTTTTGTTATAAGAACAGCACCGCGATCAGAACTCCCGCCATAAGTCCGCCGCTTTTATACAGCTTTGATTTAACGGGAAGTTCATCGCGCACTGCCGCCGCCGCTTTTTCAAGCTCGCGTTTGCAATAAGCGCAACGCTTGACTTCCTCCGCCGCCGAAAGCTGACCAAGCTCATGCGCAAACAGCCTGATAAGTCTCACATCGCTCTGCGCAAGCTTCAAAGTATCCGCGCAGGCGTCGACCGCATTTTCGATGCTTCCGGTCTCGCGTACACAGCGGCAGAACGCCTCAAGGTTCGGATCATCATATGAATCCACAAACTCAGCCACCGGAGTCCTGAAAGCGTCGATCCGCGCTTCAAGCGCATCGACAAACCTGACAAACGCCTCAAGCGAACGCAGCCGCCGATTCAAAGACTCCGACATTCCGACCCCCGCAGTCGTCATGCCGACTACAAAAACAAACAGTCCGATAAACTTTATCATTTTGCATCATAATGTCGGCGCAGCCGACCCGAATACAAGACGGCACGCCCCGCCTTGCTTGAATTTTCCCGTCAGGTGCGGCTTTCGTTTTTTCAAGCGGACCGCAAGTCCGCGTTTTATACCGCCGCAGATCTCACCGATCATAAACGCATTTATATGCGGCTGTCGTACGATGCGCGCTCAAACTCATAGCAGTTGGAAGCATAGTCGCGGCGAATACCGATGTACCGCTCGAATATCGCCGCGTCAAACATTCGCTTCAAATGCGGGCGGCGCATAAGCGAGGCGAAAGAGTCGGCGTGCGCGCTTGCAATTATAGGTATGCCGGTATTCTGCGCGGCGATAACTGCGTCGGCGTCGGAAGCAGAGCCTATCTCGTCGCAGATTATAACCTCCGGCGAAAGCGAGCGCGCCGCCAGCTCTATTCCCTCGCCTTTTTCATATCCGAATATGTATTCGCAAAGCGTGCCCGAAGCAAATTTTTTCATATAAAGCTCGCCGCGCGAATCCACAACCACGCATCTGAGCGCGCGCTCCTTCCCCGAAAGCTTCGCCGCAAGCTGCCGCAGTACAGTGGTTTTGCCTACCCCGGGCGGTGAATAAAACATGGTCGAAACTACTCTGCCGCCGTCAAGCACAAGCTCGTCAAGCGGCTGCTTCGGCTTACCTACGAACGGAAACCGCAGACAGATCGACGTGATCCCGTCGAGCGAGCCGCCGGCGGAAGCACTCGGACATACGCCGAGCCTCAGTCCGTTTTCAAGCGGTATGTATCCTTTGCGTATACAGTCGGAATAGGCGTACGGCGAGCCGCCGCTTAACGCCAGGACCGCACCTTTCAGCTCAGCGGCGGTACATGATATCGGTAAAAAACGATTTTCCCCGTTCACGGTAAGCGAGGCGGGGCGGTCGATGCGCAGTCTGAGTTCGCTCAGTCTGTCGTTTGCTTCAAGCGAGCCCGCCGCCTCTGCCGCGGCTTCGCAGATCCTTGCCGGAAGCAGTGCGAACGCCCGTGTATATTCCAATTCAAGCTTCATGTGCTTATTTTCCTCCGTTTTATTTTGCGGCGCCGATCGGCTTTATCGCGCCGTTTTGCAGTCCTTGTCCATATTTATTCAGGACTTTGCGGCAATATTCACGGTGCAAAGCAATACGCATATGAATTTTTTTATAAAATTTCGGAAAACTCCTTGAAAAGCGTCAAAAGATAGTATATAATATATAGGAATATTGCTTGAAAGGAAGAATTATCATGCTATATATGCTTGAAACTGCGGCGGCAGGCGCCGGAGAAGCGGGCGCCGCAAATACCGGCGCACTCAGCGGACTCACTACGCTGCTCCCGCTTATAGGTATTTTTGTAGTGTTCTACTTTTTCATGCTTCGCCCTCAGAAAAAGCAGGAAAAAGAGACCGCAAAGATGAGAAACGAGCTTGCGGTCGGCGACGAGGTCACAACTATCGGCGGAATCATCGGAAAGATCATCAGCGTCAAGGACGAGACCGTGTTGATCGAAACCAGCGGCGACCGTACCAAGATCCGTTTTCTCAAAAGCGCTATCAAAAATGTTGACGTAAAAGCTGAAGACGCAAAATAATTTGATTCATACGTAAACTTTTTCCATCATAGAATTGTATCGGACTTCATACTGAAAGGATCGGTCGTATCAATGATGGAAAACAAAGTTCGGCTCAAATCACGCACGCACGGCGAAAAGCCCGCAAAACGAAGTATTCCGATTTGCGTACTTATCGGGTTGCTCACGGCAGTGTTGCTGTTTGTGACGCTGCTTTTGACACTCTCGGCAATCGCACTCCGAAACGACGACCCCAACGCGCTGTGCAAAGCCTTCGGTTATTTGACCGTTGCACTTTCACTGTTCGGCGGCGGGCTTGCGGCGGCGATCGCGTCACCGAGCGACAAACTTGCCTCGTCAGCGTTGTGCGGAGTGATACTCACGCTCATCGCGGCGGCGCTTCGTATAATCGTCGGCGCGGGTTCGGATTGCCAAAACCTGAATCTTGTATTTTTCGCTTTTCCGCTTATAAGCATATCCGCCGCGTTTGCGTCGGAGCTTGCCGGAAAGAGCATGAAAAAGAATAAAAAAAGAAAAACAAAATTTGAAAGGAAATAAGATCATGAAAAACGTAAAAACTCTCAATAACACCACATATGCAAAGAAAGCCGTCAACGCTGGCTGCGGCGAGTGCCAGGCTTC
>DHJP01000185.1:4180-4634 GCA_002404395.1 Clostridiales bacterium UBA4717 | reverse complement strand
TGCAAGACCTCTTGCACCGTTGCAAACCAGAAGTGCGAAAAATTGAACAAGACCGAAAACAAGTAATCGCACATACTCGGTATTAAACGCGAAGGCTCATTTGTGCATAGCCTTAAAATTGCCGCCCGGGTCGATACCGACAGGGCGGCATATTTGTGATTTGCAAAAGAAAGGATATTTTTTAAAATGCTGCATTATTTCAAGCAGGGGACCGAACGTATTGCGCTGGACAGCGCCAGCGGAGCCGTCCATGTACTCAGCGCACTCGCATACAAGATGTTGCCGTATATGAACGATCCGCCCGAAAAGGATTGCCCCTCCGCGCTGAGATACGAGCTTGCAAAATATGACAGCGCGGACATTGAGGAAGCGTACTCCGAGCTTTATTCGCTGTATGAAAACGGTACTCTTTTTTCAAAGGACGTGCTTGACGGGACCAAGCCGGTAAATCCGG
>DHJP01000185.1:705-4164 GCA_002404395.1 Clostridiales bacterium UBA4717 | reverse complement strand
CCGGAGCATATACCGGTAAAATCCATGTGCCTGCATGTATCGCACGACTGTAATATGCGATGCAAGTACTGCTTCGCCGATACCGGAGATTTCAAACGCGACCGCTCGCTGATGAGCCTTGACTGCGGCAAACGCGCGATCGACTTCCTGCTTGAACGCTCGCTCGGAATAAAGAACCTTGAGCTTGATTTCTTCGGCGGCGAGCCGCTTATGAATTTCGACGTGGTCAAGGAACTTGTCAAATACGGCAGAGCGCGCGAAGCAGAATACGGTAAGCATATCCGCTTTACGATGACGACAAACGGCTCACTGCTTGACGACGAGAGCATCAACTTTATCAATGAGCATATGTCGAACGTCGTGCTCTCGATCGACGGCCTCCGCGAGACCAACGACCGTATGCGTACCTTTGAGGACGGAAGCGGTACATACGACGTAATACTCCCGAAATTCAAAGCGCTTGTCGCAAAGCGCGGCGACAAGGATTATTACGCGCGCGGGACATATACTCATGAGAATCTGCATTTTGCCGACGACGTGCTGCACCTTGTGGACGAAGGCTTTGACCAGGTCTCGGTAGAGCCGGTGGTGCTTCCCGCCTCTTCTCCGCTTGCACTGCGCGAAGAGGATATGCCCACGATCTTCAAGGAATATGAAAAGCTTGCCTGTGAAATCGTTAAGCGCACGCGCGAAGGCCGTCCTTTCAACTTTTTCCACTTCATGATCGACCTTGACGCAGGTCCCTGCGTATACAAGCGCACGCGCGGATGCGGCTCCGGAAGCGAGTACGTCGCAGTTACTCCCGACGGCGATATTTACCCCTGCCATCAGTTCGTTGAGCACGAAAAATTCAAGATCGGCAACATTTTTGACGGCACCTTTGACACCTCATGTCAGAAATGTTTCGCGTCTCACAACATCCTCACTACGCCCGATTGCCAAAAATGTTGGGCAAAATATTTCTGCGGCGGCGGCTGTGCGGCTAACAATTACAACTTCAATCATGATATCGCGATTCCCTACAAGGTTGCCTGCGAGCTGGAAAAGAAGCGCGTCGAATGTGCGCTTTATATAAAAGCCGAGCTTGCGAAATAAAGTTTTTTCAATGCACCGTGCCGCGGCACGGTGCATTATTTTCATAATATGCAATTGCGCATTTTTTATAAAAAATTTGCAGAAATCCTTGCATTTTCAAGTATTGTCTGATACAATAAGCGCAGTCATCGCGAAAGACTGAAAATAAAGTATCTTGTTTTGTTCACGTAATTTCGGCGGCTTCGCCGATACTGAAATTACCGATTATTTTTGAGCCGCCTACGGCGGTATGGAGTTTAAGATGAGTGACGCAGTTCTCAGTCAATTTACTCAGAAAGTTTCCGATGAAATAAAGAAGTTCACCGGAAAGAAGATCCGCGTAGGTATCATCGGTACCGGCGGAATCGCCAACCCGCACCTTAAAAGCTATCTGCAAATGGACGACGTTGAGGTCGTCGCCGCTGCCGATCTTGTACCCGGCAAGGCCGAAGCCTTCATGGAAAAATACGGAGTCCGCGGCGTTCATTTCTACCCGAGCCATAAGGAAATGCTTGATAACGAACAGCTCGACTGCGTAAGTATCTGTACATACAACAGAACCCATGCGGAATGTGCAATTTACGCGCTTGAGCACGGCGTAAACGTACTCCTCGAAAAGCCCTTCACCGTTACCCTTGAAGAGGCTGTTGAAGTCTGCAAGGCTGAAAAGAAGTCCGGCAAGCTTCTGTCCATCGGCTTCCAGCCGCGTTTCGACGAGAATATGAGAATGATCAAGAAGATCGTTGATTCGGGCGCGCTCGGCAAGATCTACTACATTCAGACCGGCGGCGGACGTCGCCGCGGTATTCCGCTCAGCACTTTTATCGAAGATAAGACCGCAGGCATCGGCGCGCTCGGCGATATCGGATGCTACTCTCTCGATATGGTACTTAACGCTATCGGCTATCCGAAGCCCCTCACCGTTTCCGGTTATGTTTCGGATTACTTCGGAAAGAACCCGAAGACCATCGGCGGCGACAAGCCCGAATTTGACGCCGCTCGATTTAATGTCGACGATTTCGGCGCAGGCTTCATCCGTCTTGAAGGCGGCATAATCCTTGACTTCCGTATCGCATGGGCTATGAATATAGACTCCCCCTGCGATACTATCCTTCTCGGTACCGAGGGAGGCTTAAGAATACCGGCTACAGGCTGCTGGAACGGTCCGGTAAAAGGTCCAATGACTGTATATCACCAGATAGCCGGCGCGCAGGTTGAGACAGTTATCCCGTTAATTGAAAACAAAGACGGTCACGGACTTTTCTATCATAAAGTCCGCTCGTTCCTCGACGCTTCGATGAACGGCGGCAAGTCCCCCGTTCCGTCAAGCCAGATCATTATCAACCAGGCTATCATTGACGGTATCGTTAAGTCGAATAAGCTCGGCCACGAGATCGAGATCGAGATCCCCGAGATCTGAGTCAACTGATTCTTTAAGTCAAAGAGCACCGCGCGATCGCGCGGTGCTCTTTGAAATTTTATATCTCTTTGTAAAATGCTTCAAGCTGTATTTTCAGTTCCGGTAGATCCTCGCTTATTATATCCCATATAAGCACCAAATTTACGCCGTCATAATCATGAATTATCCGGTTTCGCAAACCATATAGCACCCTCCACGGTATTGACGGAATGGCTTTTGGCGAAATCACTGTCAACTTTGTTTGCAAGCTCACCTATCTGACCGAGATTGAATACACACGCCTCAACAAGCATTGGATCGCCGACAAAATCTTCGTACTTTCGATTTTCGGTATAAGCGAGTATTTTTTCAATATATTTCAGCTCTTTTGAATTATTTGCTCATGATTCATATATTACGACCCCGTCCTTGGATATTTCCGCTGAAAGCTTTGAATTCGGTAAAATATGAGTTTTATCAAAAGCATCCACATCTTTGCCGAGTGTCGTACGAACATCTTCGATCAAACCAACAAACTTCAGACCGCGAAGCTCACTGTCAACGAGTAAATCAACATCGCTTGCCGCCGTTGCAAGCCCCTTGGCATATGAGCCGAACAGCACCGCTTTTTTTACCTTATGTTTTGAAAATACCGGATACAGTTCATTTTTTATATCATCAACAGTATATGTCCTGTCACACATACACTAACCTCCTCTGCATTTCCCGATATTATTATATCAAATTTCAATTCCGAAATCAATAGAATTTCCGATTATCGTTAAAAAGTCGAAGAGCACCGCGCGATCGCGCGGTGCTCTTTGGTTTTAATGCTTGTGTCAACCTCAGTCGGTCACAGTAGTGCTTTCGGTGTAAGTTTTTGAAAGAATCTCGTCAGCGTATACGGTTTCAAGCTCGCCTGTAGCCCTATCCTTAACGATCATATAAGCTCTGCCGTACCAGGTATCACCGGCTTTTACCTTGCT
>DHJP01000185.1:0-667 GCA_002404395.1 Clostridiales bacterium UBA4717 | reverse complement strand
TTGCTCTTGGCAACCAGATAAATGTCGGTCACTTCAGTCTCGTTGATTCGTCCCTCAATTACACCGGGAGTGTTGATCATGAAACTTCCGCTATCAGCCAAAGCCGCGTTATTTGTCATAAGTACACCGCGTTCAACGAGTTCATAACCCGAATTAACATTGAGCGAAGCCGCGAAGTGAATACGGTTGTCGTCTCTCTGCTGTACCTGAAGCGTGTGAACGTAGTTGCTGTTAGCATACTCAGCACCCTCACCTTCGGGTTTGCAAACATCACTGATCACAACTGCTCCCTCAAGCACATGATAGTATGAGTACTTATCCTTGTGCGAAAGCGTGAAAGCGGTCTTTACTGCCTTTCCGTTTTCATCAAACGTACCATTGTTTTCAATGATAATGTACCAACGTCTGTGATTTTGTCCGGGAGTCAGATTAACCTGTGCGTTGTACACAAGTCCGTTCTCTTCGGTCAACGTTGTCTCATTACTTGCAGAGTCAACAATTGTAAGCGAATTTTCATTTTCGTATATATTAGTGTAACTCGGCTTGTATACTTCAACGTTATCCGAGCTGAGCGTACCATCCATTACCCAATTGTCGACGTTATAACCGGCTCTCTTGGGAACAGACGGCTCCTCCGTATCAGGATTATCAACCTCGGCACCGATAA
>DHJP01000203.1 GCA_002404395.1 Clostridiales bacterium UBA4717 | reverse complement strand
GGCGGGTATCCAGATGTATGCAACCGCCCCTGATACCGTATCTCCCGCCAAAAGACGCGAGTTGCTTGACAAGGTCAAGTCGCACGGTCTCGTGTTCTCCGCACTTTGCGGAGACCTCGGACGCGGCTTCGGAGATCCCGAGCTCAACGCGCACAATATCGAAGTCTCAAAACGTATAATCGACCTTGCAAAAGAGCTCGAGACCGACGTAGTGACTACTCACATAGGCGTCGTTCCCGCAGACAGCAACCATGAAAGATATAAAATAATGCAGGCGGCGTGCCATGAACTTGCCGAATATGCCGACAGCATCAATGCGCATTTTGCGGTGGAGACCGGTCCCGAAGTCTCGGAAGTGCTCAAGCACTTTCTTGATTCGCTCGGTTCGCGCGGAGTCGGCGTAAACCTCGACCCGGCAAATCTTGTCATGGTAACGGGCGACGATCCCGTAAAGGCAGTATATAACCTCAGAGATTATATCGTTCACACCCATGCCAAGGACGGCATAAAGCTTGCAGACGGCAATCCCGAATACATATATAAGATCGTTCACCCCGTTCCCGCGGAGGCTCAGAACGTGCAGTATTTCCGTGAAGTTCCGCTCGGAGAAGGCAGTGTTGACTTCAAAGCATATCTCAAAGCACTTGATGACATCGGATACCACGGATTTTTAACCATTGAACGCGAGGTCGGGGACAACCCCGCCCGTGACATAAAAGCAGCCGCCGATTTTCTGCGCAAAACCATGGCTGACTGCTGATTTTAAATATTTTCGGAGGTAATTTCCATGTCAACCAATCCCATCAGAATAGGGCTTGTAGGTCTCGGTCGTGCCGGTCACGGTATGCATATGGAGGAGTTAAGACCCCGTTCTGACAAATTTCAATTTTACGCAGTCTGCGATATAATCCCCGAACGCTGCGAACCCTTTGTCAAGGAGTTCGGCAGTAAAGCATATACAAGTATCGAGGAGCTTATCGCCGACCCCGAGGTTGAAATCGTAAGTATTGCTACCCGCTCCTGCGATCACGTCAAGCACGCTAAAATGGCGCTGCTTGCCGGCAAGGACGTAATGCTCGAAAAGCCGTTTGCTCCCACCGTCGAAGAAGCGCGCGAGCTTATCGCGCTCGGAAGCGAACCGGCAGGTCCGAGACTTTTCATGCGTCATAACCGCAGACTTGAATACGGCTTCTGCCAGGTCAATGATATAATTGATTCGGGCATACTCGGCGATGTTTATGAGATCAAGCTCACACGCAACGGCTACGGCAGACGCGCGGATTGGCAGACGATCAAAGAGTTTAACGGCGGTCTTATCATGAATTGGGGTCCGCACATTATCGACCACGCTATACGCTTTTGCGGCGGCGATTGGAAAAAGCTGTATACCGACCTCAAGCACGTGGTTGCTGCCGGCGATGCGGAAGACCACATAAAACTCGTTTTCACCGGCGTAAACGACCGCATTGTTGATATGGAAATGTCAAACGGAGTCGCACTTCCGACTCCTCAGTATATGATATACGGAACCCGCGGAACTCTCATTTCGGAAAACGACGGCTTCCGTATGCGTTACATCGATCCTTCGATCAGGCTTAAGAAACTCGAAGCTGACCCTGCGACTCCCGGGACGAACCCCGATTTCGGAGCACATGAGGAGCTGAAGTGGATAGAAGAAACCGTTCCGTTTGACGGACCCGGCGACGGTACGCCCAGAATCTGGGATTCGCTCTACGAATCTTACAGAAACGGCAAGCCGTACATAGTTCCGCTTCATCAGGCTCTCAAAGTCGTTGAGGTTATCGAAAAGGCAAAAGAGGGAACAATATTTGCCTGAAAAGCTGTGCTCCGACCTAAAAGGAAGGATTCACAAATGAGAATTATTGTCTGTAACGATTACGATACCATGTCGGAAAAAGGCGCAAAAATGTTTGCAAGCCAGCTTACGCTAAAGCCCGACAGCGTGCTCGGCTTTGCCACCGGCAGCACACCGATCGGACTTTACGACTGCTTGGCAAAACTCTGCGCCGAAGGCGAGGTTGACTTTTCCGAAGCGACCGCCTTCAATCTTGACGAATACTATCCGATATCTCCCGACAATCCGCAAAGCTACCGTTACTTCATGAATAAGCATCTGTTTGACCGCATTAACATAAAGAAGGAAAATACGCACGTTCCGAACGGTATGTGCAGCGATCCCGACGCGGAATGTGCAAAATATGAAGCAATGATCGAAGAAAAGGGAGGTATTGATATTCAGTTGCTCGGGATCGGGCGCAACGGTCATATCGGCTTTAACGAGCCTGACGAAACGCTCAACAGCGTAACTCATATAACCGGACTGACCGAAAGCACGATCGAAGCAAATTCAAGATTTTTCGATAATATCAAAGATGTTCCTACCAAAGCGCTCACAATGGGAATAGCGACGATCCTCAAAAGCCGCAAGATCGTAATGTTGGTCAGCGGCAAAGAGAAACACGCCGCCCTGCGCGAGTTGCTTAACGACGAAGTGACCACGGATAACCCGGCGACCATGCTCAAGGTTCATCCCGATGTCGTTGTCATCTGCGACAAAGCAGCCTTTGACGGCTGAAAGCCTTAACTTAATAGCTAAAATGCCGCTCGCGAAACAGCCGGGCGGCATTTTTTCGTGAATTTTCAAGTCATGTGCCTGACTTGTAGGTTTGTCAATGATGTG
>DHJP01000052.1 GCA_002404395.1 Clostridiales bacterium UBA4717 | reverse complement strand
GAGTCCCAAGGTCTTAGGTCTTAGGTCTTACCCATAAGAAAGGAAGCATAAACATGGAAAACCTGAAAAAAGGGGGAATCTCGGTTGAGACCGAGCATATCTTCCCCGTCATTAAGAAGTGGCTCTATTCGGAGAAGGATATCTTTCTCCGGGAGATCGTCTCGAACGCCTGCGACGCAGTGACAAAACTCCGTCGGCTCGCCTCGCTCGGACAGTACGACGCAGGGGACGAAACCTACCGCATCGACGTGATATTGGATAAGGAAGCAAAAACCCTGACCGTCGCCGATAACGGCATCGGCATGACCGCAGAAGAGGTCGACCGCTATATCTGCCAGATCGCACTCTCGGGCGCGCTCGAGTTCGTCCAGAAATACGAGGGCGATAATAAGAATAACGGCATCATCGGACATTTCGGTCTCGGCTTCTACTCCGCATTCATGGTCAGCGACTCGGTCGAACTCGTGACCAAATCCTATACCGATGCTCCCGCAGTCAAGTGGACCTGTTCGGCAGACGGGCAGTACGAAATGATGGGCGGCGAGCGCGACAGCCACGGCACATCGGTCATCATGCATATCTCCGACGAGGAGAGCGAATACCTCGAAAAGTTCAAAATCGAGGGCATTCTCGACCGCTACTGCGCCTTTATGCCCGTTGAAATCTATTTCACCGTGGAGGGCGAAGAGCCGCCCAAAGCCGAGGACGGCAAAGAACCCGAAGCCCCGAAGCCCGTCAACGATATCCACCCGCTCTGGCTGAAGAACCCCTCCGAGTGCACCCCCGAGGAATACAAGGACTTCTACCGCAAGGTCTTTCACGACTACCGCGAGCCGCTCTTCTGGATTCACATCAACGCCGACTACCCGCTCAACTTCCGCGGCATCCTCTATTTCCCCAAGCTGAACAACGAGTACGAGTCCATCGAAGGACAGGTCAAACTCTACTATAATCAGGTGTTCGTCGCGGACAATATCAAGGAGATAATCCCCGAGTTTCTTCTGATGCTAAAGGGCGTTATCGACTGCCCGGACGTTCCGCTCAACGTTTCGAGAAGCTTTTTGCAGAATGACGGATACGTAACCAAGATTTCAAACCACATCACGAAAAAGGTTGCGGACAAGCTGACGGGATTATTTAAAAACGACCGCGAAAACTACAGCAAATACTGGGACGATATTAACATATTCATCAAATACGGCTGTATACGTGACGAAAAATTCTATGAAAAGATAAAAGATGCAATAATCTACAAAAACCTTGACGGCAAGTACATCACGCTTGACGAATACCTTGACGGCAAGGAGAAAAAGGACGTTTACTATGTAAGCGATGAAAAACAGCAGGCGCAGTATATAAATATGTTCAAGGAGCAGAATCTTGACGCAGTTATACTGCCTGCCGTTATGGACACGCACTTTATTTCATTCCTGGAAACAAAGCTTGACGGCGTAAAGTTCCACCGCATTGACTCGGCGCTTTCCGAAACAGCTGAGGAGGACAAGAATGATGACAGTGACAGTGAGCTTATTGAGAAATTCAAGAAAGAAATAAACGACGACAGCTTAAAAATCGAAGTTCACGCCCTCAAAAACGCATCTGTTCCGGCAGTTATGCTTTTGGGCGAACAATCGAGAAGAATGCAGGAAATGTACCGCTCTTACGGTCAGCAGATGGCAGGTATGGCGGATATGTTCAAAAACGAGTACACGCTTGTAATAAACAAAAACAACGAGCTTATCAAAAAGCTCGGCTCGCTCAACGACGAGGACGCATCGCTTTTGATGGATCACATCTATGATATGGCAAGAATAAGCCACAGTCCGCTCACGGGCGAACAGATGACAAAGTTTATCGAGCGCTCAAACAAGCTATTGGAGAAAATATTCTGATAAAGGTATACAGATATGAAATTGCTCAACACATACACCGAAAAACATCTGACAAAAATGCTTCTTTCGGCATTGTCGGAAAAGGACGTCAAGGAATGGATACAGAAATACTCAACCCCGTACAAACAGTTGATGTCATACTATCAGTGCGCAATTATGGAGGTTGAAACGAAATTCAACGTTCTGAACGAGGAAATGTCGATGCAATACGACAGAAACCCGATAGAGTCCATAAAAAGCAGGCTCAAATCGCCCGAAAGCATTATGGACAAAATTCAGCGCAAGGATCTGCCGCTTACTGTTGACGCCATAGAGAACAACATAAACGACATCGCCGGCGTGCGTGTGATATGCTCGTTCCAATCGGACATCTACGCACTTGCGGAGGCGTTTCTGAAACAGGACGATATACGCCTTATCGCAAAAAAGGATTACATACAAATGCCCAAGGACAACGGCTACAGAAGCCTGCACCTGATAGTGGAAATACCGATTTTTCTTCATTCGGAAAAGAAGCTGATGAAGGTGGAGGTGCAGTTCCGCACGATTTCCATGGACTGGTGGGCAAGTCTGGAACACAAGATTTGCTACAAGAAAAACGTACCGGGGTACGAGCAGATATACCGTGATTTGCGTGACTGCGCCGACATAGGCGCAAGTCTTGACGAGCGTATGGAGCTTATTCAGCGCAAAGTGGACAACGGGATAGTAACGGAATAAAAAAAATATAACAAGGGGCGGTAAAAAAGCATTTTTTACCGCCCCTTGTGTTGGATAGGGATAACAAATTTATGGTTCATGTTCCGTACAGCGTGAACAAATACCGGTAGGGGTTGATGCCCTCATCAACCCGAA
>DHJP01000157.1:4612-6161 GCA_002404395.1 Clostridiales bacterium UBA4717 | reverse complement strand
CTTCAGATCGTCACCGGCGCGCAGAACGTCCATGAAGGCGATCTGGTTCCCGCCGCGCTCCATAACTCCCACCTGCCCGGCGGCATCCACATCACGAAGGGCAAGCTCCGCGGCGTGGAGTCGAACGGTATGCTCTGCTCCTACAAGGAGCTGGGTCTTACCGAGCACGACTGCCCGGAGGCCTATGCCGACGGCATCTGGATCCTGAACAACGAGGGCTGCACCGTCGGTCAGGACATCAATGAGGTCATCGGCAACGACGATTCCATCGTGGAATTCGAGATCACCAACAACCGTCCCGACTGCTACAGTCTGATCGGTCTGGCGCGTGAGACCGCAGCCGCCTTCAACGTCCCCATGAAGCACCACGAGCCCGTCGTCAAGGGCGGCGCGGAGGGCGACCTCACGGCGCTTCTGGACGTGGACGTGCAGGCCGAGGATCTGTGCCTGCGCTACACCGCAAGAATGGTGCGCAACGTCAAGATCGCGCCGTCCCCCAAGTGGATGCGTCAGCGCCTGCGCAGCGCCGGTATCCGTCCGATCAACAACATCGTCGATATCACAAACTACGTAATGCTTGAATACGGTCAGCCGATGCACGCTTTCGACTATTCCTGCCTTGAGGGCAGTCACATTACGGTAAGAGACGCCGAAGACGGCGAACGCTTCGTTTCGCTTGACAATACCGAGCATACGCTTGACAGAAACACGCTTGTTATCGCCGATGACAAAAAGGCGGTAGCGCTTGCCGGCATAATGGGCGGCCTCAACAGCGAGATAAAAAACGATACCAAAACGGTAATATTCGAGAGCGCAAACTTTGAAGGCAGTACGGTAAGGATCTCCGCAAAGGCGCAGGGCATGAGAACCGAAAGCTCCGCGCGCTTTGAAAAAGGACTTGACGCCGAAAATACGCTTGCCGCACTTGACCGCGCCTGCGAGCTTGTGGAAATGCTCGGCGCCGGCGAAGTCGTAGAGGGCACGATCGACGTATATCCGGGCAAGAAAGCGCCCATCGTCGTAAAGCTTGAAGCCGACAAGATCAACCGCTTCCTCGGACTTGACGTTGACGCCGACTATATGAAACGTGTGCTTACCGCGATCGGCTTTACGATCGACGGAGACAATATTATCGTTCCGAGCTTCAGAGTCGATATCGGATGCATGAACGATATTGCCGAAGAAGTGTTGCGCATTTACGGCTACAATACCATAAAAGCTACAAACTTTAAAGCCGAGATCGCTCCGGGTCATCTCGGCGACAGATACAGATTTGAACTGCTCTGCCACGAAGTGCTTATCGCTTCCGGACTGCACGAGTGCGAGACCTTCTCGTTCATCAGCCCGAAGAATTACGATAAGATCAGACTGCCTGAGAACAGTCCGCTCAGAAAATCGGTCGTTATCAAAAACCCGCTCGGCGAGGATACGAGCGTTATGAGAACGACCGCCGTTCCCTCAATGCTTGACGTGCTTGCCCACAACTGCAACTACCACGATTCGGGAGTTGCTATGTACGAAGTGGCAACTACGTACATTCCAAGTGAAG
>DHJP01000157.1:294-4520 GCA_002404395.1 Clostridiales bacterium UBA4717 | reverse complement strand
CGATTTCTTCGACCTTAAAGGCATGGTCGCCGCACTGCTTGAGCGCGCCGGGATTAAAGGCGAAAAATACACTGCCTGCACCGATGACCCGACATACCATCCCGGACGTTGCGCAGATGTAAGCGTCGGCGACAAATATATCGGCCGCTTCGGCGAGATCCATCCCGATGTACTTGACACATACGGAATTGACTCGCCTGCATACATCGCCGATCTCTCGCTTGACTCGCTGTTTGAGCTTGCACACACCGATAAGGAATATCATCCGCTTCCCAAATATCCGGCGGCAGTGCGCGATCTTGCCTTTGTGTGCGACGATGAGCTTGAAGTCGGAACTATCGAGGAGGTGATCGCCAAGGCGGATCGCAAGACCATCGAAAGCGTTACGCTGTTTGACGTCTACCGCGGTCCTCAGGTAGGCGAAGGCAAAAAGAGCGTTGCTTTCAATATAACGATGCGCAGTGCCGACCATACGCTGACAGTCGAGGAAGCCGACAAGACCCTGAAAAAGGTGCTGACTTTGCTTGAGCGCGAACTCGGTCTGACTCTCAGAAAGTAAAAGACGGTAGCTCAAAGCATCCCGCGAAATACGACCTTATAAAAAGTATATAGCAAATCGCCGCAAGCATCAGCACACTTGCGGCGATTTCTTTGTTTTCATTCAACTCTTCAAATATTGAATCCTTCCCCTTTACAGCGAAAACCGTCACGCTATCACAGCGTGACGGTTTTCTTTTAAGCCTCAAAGGTTTTCGGTGCCTTTGCATGAGTATAGTAAAATTTATTTTCGCCGAACGCGCCCGACTCGTACATTTCACCGAGCGTAGCTTCGTCATAATAGTATACCGCGAGTCCGCCCTTGCCTATTGCGTACTCGGTTCCGAGTAAAGCCAGCGGACTGCCGAGATCCTTGATGATCGTATTGTTGCGCCAATTAAATCCCATGCCGTTGCCGGTGTGGGTCGGCACTGCCTTTTGCAGATACTTTCTGATATACCACATGGCGTTGTCTTCTATATACGCGTTTTCATATACCGCGTTTGTCTGACCTCCGCCGTAAAACATATTATAATCGGTCTTCTGATGATTATAACCGCCGATGATGCCGTAGCCCGACTTGCGACAAAGATTATCGTAAAGCCTGATATTTGAAAGCACCGCAAAGCGCGAGCGGTCGCATTGTGCAGTCGTGCACCATACTTCAAGCGGAGAGTTGCATTTTTCTATCGCATTACCGTATATTTCAATATCATTTTCAAGAATTGACCGACCCTCGGAAAGACCGCCCTGCCACTGCACGGTAGGTCCGCAGTCAAAACATTCGTAAACATAGTTGTTATAGACACGATAGTGCTCACAACCGCCGAATATTTCGATCGCATTGCCGTAACGGGTATTTTTGCTTTCCGGGTAATGCTGAAGCGAGCCGCCGATAAAACCGACCTCACAGTTTCGCACCGTCAGATTCTCGCAAGTTCCCGCGCCGATACCGTGGCTGCCGGTAAAACGCAGACAAAGATTGTCTATGGTAACGCCGCTTTTTGCGTTAACTGCGTTTCCGTGAGTCGAAAGTTCAATCGAGCTAAACCGCTCACCCGGATTTCCGTGCAGTGAATACAGATAAAGGGTCTCGTCTTCGTAATTGTGAACGTATTCAAGATCATGGGAAAGCACCTCGGGACCCTTCATAGGCTCAGACTCACGATACCAATACTCAATACCGTTTGACGTGTAGCCGTTGTCACCCGCACGGTTCACCGCATCATTTCCGAATTCCTTCAGTACCCTCGCGCCAAACGCTGCGCCTTCATCGAACACAATATTTCCGACATCGTTACGATATGGAATCTTCTCGCAGAAACGGTAAAGTCCGGGTTTGCCGCACTCAATCCATTTGTCTTTACCCGAAGCATCTATCGAACCGCGAATCTCGGGCTTCTTGCCCTCGCCCCACGCGCTGTAGGTTACTCCGACTGTCGTAGTCAACTGCTCATGCCATACATCACCGCGCTTAAACAACACTACATCACCGACTCCGAGCGCAAGCGCATCAAGCGAAGCAATCGTTTTTTTCGGATGCGATGCGTCAAGTCCGCTGTTTAAGTCATCTCCGCTCTGCGAAAGGTAGATCGCCCGGCAACCCTCACCGCAGGTCCATTCGCTCTCGGTTGCGCGTATTTTTTCAACACGCGCGTCAAACTTCGCGTCAAGCTCGGCGATCAGCCCATCGGGCGCAGGTTCAAGATATTTGTCAAGCGGCGCCCGGCGCTCGCTTACGGGTGCAATTCCCTTTTCGGTATCAAGTATCTTCTGCACGGTCGCTTCGGACAGCTGACCTTTATACATTGCGAGCAGATCAATATTCAATTTTTCGCGCTTGTACCAGCCGCTTATCCTGCCTTTCGCAAGCTCAGCATCGCAATAAGCCTTTGCCGCTTCAATCGAATCAAAATACGCAAATTCACGATAAAATATCTCGTCTCCCGCACGGAAGCTTGCCTCGGTACCGATAATCCCGAAAAAGGGATATACCGAAGAATTTGACGGCTTGTTGGTTGCACTTGAACGGAAGCAGGCGTCGCCCGCATCGCACGGAACTATCAGCGAATACCACTTGTCCGAGGACGGCATCAGTTCGCATATATACTCACAGCGACCGGTTCTGAGACACATTGCGGTATGCGCGCTCGGATTCTTGTACGTGAGCACTGTCACCCGCGTTTTTTTCAGAAGTTCAACATATTTTATACGGTTTTCCGCCGCCTCACCCTCCTCATCACGGTTGTCGGCGGTAAAGCCCTGGTCATTCTGCATTGAGGTGAGCGATGTAAGCTTAAGCGCACACTCGTAGGAATCAAACTCCGGCTTAAAGCTGTGTGAATTGATCGGATAGCTGTCGCAGGCTTTCTTTGAATCGAATACAAGCTTACCGAGCGGCACAGCACTGCCGATTGTGCTCGGAGTCGTCACAAGATTTATCATAATATTCCTCATGCCGCCGAAGGCGGCGCATTATATTTGCCGACCTTTGGTCGGACACAAACCGGCGCGCGCCGTCAAGACCGTCACGCCGCACTTTTGGTTAATTATAGCACAGTGCAAAACTTAAAGTAAAGCGCATTTTTTCAAATATCGTATGCAAAAATTAACTTTTTTGTGCAAAAAAGAAAAAGCGGAGATCTGCAGATCTCCGCTTTTAAACAAATCATCCAATCAACCGAATTAGATCAGTGAACTATGCAACGCTCGGTGTCTTTATCGAAAATGTGAATTCTCGAAACATCAAGCGCAACCTTGATATGGTCGCCTGCTTTGGTGGTCGAACGGGCAGATACACGTGCAACCAGATTGATGTCCTCGCCGCCCTTGAGGTAGAGATAGATCTCTGCACCCATAAGCTCGGTAACGTCGACATCGGTTTCGATAACGCTCTCGGAAAGGCTCGAAAGATACATGGGCTCGTCGTGAATACACTCGGGACGGATACCGGCAACCACTTCCTTGCCGATATATTCCTTGAGCGCCGGGTTCTGAGCCTTCTCGCTCGGAAGCTTTATTGCATTGTCGCCGAAGGTAAGGAATACATCGCTTCCCTTAGCTTCAAGCTTGCAGTTGATGAAGTTCATCTGAGGCGTGCCGATAAAGCCTGCGACGAAAATGTTGCAGGGCAGATCGTACAGACGCTGAGGAGTATCGACCTGTTGGATAAGTCCGTCCTTCATAACGACGATACGCGAAGCCATGGTCATAGCCTCGACCTGGTCGTGCGTAACGTAGATAAATGTTGTACCGAGGCTCTTATGTATCTTGGTAAGCTCGGTTCTCATGGCTGCACGCAGCTTAGCGTCGAGGTTTGAAAGCGGTTCGTCAAGCAGGAATACCTTAGGGTTACGGACGATAGCACGTCCGAGCGCAACTCTCTGCTTCTGACCGCCGGACAAAGCCTTCGGCTTTCTGTCAAGCAGGTGGGTAATATCAAGTATACGTGCGGCTTCTTCAACGCGGCGCTTGATCTCTTCCTTAGGAGTCTTGCGGAGCTTAAGGCCGAATGCCATGTTATCGAATACGCTCATGTGCGGATAAAGCGCGTAGTTCTGGAACACCATTGCGATGTCTCTGTCCTTAGGCGCAACGTCGTTAACGAGTTTGTCGCCGATGAAAAGCTCACCCTCGGTGATCTCTTCAAGTCCTGCGATCATACGCAGTGTGGTGGACTTACCGCATCC
>DHJP01000157.1:0-217 GCA_002404395.1 Clostridiales bacterium UBA4717 | reverse complement strand
GAAACGGCGGTAACTCCGCCCGGGTATTTCTTATAAATATGCTTAAGGGAAAGGCTTGCCATGTTATGTATCCTCTCTCCGGCGCTGCCGGTTCAAATAATTGACTTTCGCTCGGTGATATCTCACACCGCTACGAGTAATATTGTATCAGATTTCCACGCAGATTGGAAGTGGCATTTTCCCGAATTTGCGCCCGAGTTTTTGTGTAATTTGACGG
>DHJP01000073.1:16706-22843 GCA_002404395.1 Clostridiales bacterium UBA4717 | reverse complement strand
GACCTCTAGCGTGACAGGCTAGCGTTCTAACCAACTGAACTACCGGGCCATTTCGGCTCACGACATATATTATAGCAAAACCGTGTGCATTTGTCAATAACTATTTTGCATTTTTTGAAAAAACTTTTGGAAATAAATTTCCGGGCAGATCCGCAGCGAAAGTTTGGAAATCACATTCGGCCGGTAAGGCGCGAAGACCTTGTAAGTACACTCCGGGTACCTATCGGTCATGAAGCCTATTATACGTTCGTTTTCAAAAACGTAGTTTTTATACGAAAAACGAGGTCCGCCCCATTTTTATGGGGAATGCCGACCCCGTTTTTTGTTAAAATCTTATGATGTTTCCGGCAATCAAAAGCGAGATCATGCCGAGCGCAAAACCGAAAAGCTGTTTTTTCGAGAGTTTTTCTTTAAACAGAATTACTCCGACAAGCAGTGACAGAAAAATTACGCCGCCGTTGAAAACCGGGAAAAAGATAATGCTCGGCAGTGCGCCGGTCAGATAAATATTGGTTCGGTTGTAAGCGCAGCTGACGATGCCGCAAAGCAATGCAAATATGAGATCACGTTTGGCAATGCCCATACCCGAACAGTTACTCAAAGGTTTGCCGAGTATAAGAAATGCGACGGTCATTACAAATGATGCCACGATCATCATATCGGTTGCGTTGCCGCTGTTTGATTTGGAGAAAAATTTAAAGACGATACCTACCGATGCCGAGGCAAGGAAAAAGCCCGCACAATAAAATATCCACTTTAAAGAAGCTTTTTTTTCGGCGGAGTTTCCGGTATTTACGCAAAGCAGGACCGAACACATGAGCAGGCAGAGCCCGACCCCTTGCAGGACGGTGATATGCTCGCTCCAGATAAGGATGCCCGAAACGGTTGACAGTACAAAGGAGCAGGTTCCGATGAGCGTAGTTACCGAAACGGGGCCGTTTGCCATCGCCTGCATTTTGAAGTAAAGGAAAAACGCCTGAACGATTCCGTACAGGACTCCGAAGCCGATCACGATCGGCGACAGACGGATATGAATATTTCTGATCGACAAAAGTCCGACAAACCACACTGCCGATACTACAGCGTTGAAGAAGAAGCTTTTAGACTGCTTGTCCATGCCGCCGTGTGCGTGCAGAAGTCCGTTGTTTGATACGGCAAACAATACCGAAATAAGCAGTAGTATATAATCCATTATAATCTCCGTGCCGCGCGGTGCGGCTCAATGGTTTTCCGAAATCGAAAAGATCAAAGCGCTTGCTTCACTTTCGGAAAACTTGTCGTGCAGAGTTTGTCTTTGTTCACATGAAGCTGAGATAAGTTTCGACCCACTCCGTGTGGTCCGTCCGACTCGTGCAGACAGTACCGTCGTGCGGCTGATCCTGCCGTTATCATTTTAGGGTGGGAATTGCAATTTCCGCGCCGTCATTTTCGACTGACACACCCGACATCAGCCCGGTCAGCGTCCAATTGGCGGAATCCTCCGCGTTTATCGGCGGTTCGGTGTCGTTTATAATACAGTTGATAAAGTCTTGGAGCATATTTGCAAAACCGCTGTCGAACACTTTATACGAGTCGCAGTCAAGCTCGTTTGCGGCAGGGACGGCGTCGCCGCAAAATTTTTCGGGGTAGTAATTTTTGAACTCGTATACATTGCGCCATTCGTTCTTTTCGGTCACTCCGCGAATGTTTATCTTATGAAAATCGGTGTTGCCGACCGGACCTTGGTAACAGCCGTCATTGCCTTGAAGCGCATAATATATGAAGTTGTCGGGGCGCGGAGACACAAAACTGCTTCTGAGCGAAACGAGATTTCCTTTTTCGGTCTTACAAAGCAGAGCGCAGGTGTTGTCGGCGATCATATCGTACATATTTCCGGCGCCGAGCGCACGCACGCTGACGATCTTCTCTTTCATGATATTAAGTAACGGTCCGATACTGTGAGTGATATAGGGATGACCCTTTCTGCCGAAATAGGTAGGCTGTCTCCAACCGCCGATATTGGGAAAATCCGGACGGTATTCGGCGAAATCCTTGAGGTACACGCTTTCTGCATAGTATATATCTCCGAATTTGCCGTCTGCCGCGATCCGTCTTACGACGTCAAGCGGACGTATGTAGCAGTAATTTTCCGCCATCATGTACTTTTTGCTGCTTTTTTTGACCGCGTCGTATACGGCTTTGCAGTCTTCGACCGTAGTTGCGGTAATTACCTCGGAAAGCACGTGCTTTCCGGATCCGAGCGCCGCGATCACGTGCTCGGCGTGGAGTGTTATCGGGGTAGCGACAACGACCGCGTCAATATCTGAGGCGAGCAGATCGCGATAATCGTAGAATACCTGCGAAATATTATGTTCTTTTGCGATCCGATCGGCTTTTTCTTTATTTATATCGCATATTGCGGTAATTTCCGCATCATGCACGAGATTTATTCTGCCGACATATTTACAGCCTCGGTTCAGGCCGAGGACACCGAGCTTCAGCATGATCATTCACCTCAAACTTTCAGAGCTGATAACTGCGCGTAATGCGTGACAGGCGGTAACTTTTTATATATCAAAGCTTGGCACTTCGACCGACTCGCCGCCGTTTTCCGCCGAGAGCTGAGACGCGATACCCGCTGCGGTCCAATTGAGTGCGAAGTCGAGGCTGACAGTGGGAGTCGTGTCGTTCCTTATTGCGTCGGCAAAAGAATTGAGTAACAGCGGTGCGCCGTGATCGTACTGCGAACGGCAGTTGTCCGAGCTTTCAAATTCACCAAAGAAGCCTTCGGGATATACGTCCCATTCTTTCGGAAGAAAGCCTTTGAAGTCGTAGACATTTCTCCATTCGTTGCTGTTGCAAATGCCTCTCAGGTGAACTTTGTGAATATCATGTTCCGAGGTGGCGCCCATGTAGCAACCGCGGCTGCCTTGCAGACTGTAGTAGGTATATACATCGGGTCTTGCCGAAATGAAAGCGTGTCTCAGCCGGATAAGATTGCCCTTTTCGGTCTTGCACAATAAAACGCAGGTGCGGTCGGCGTGTATACCGTCAAGCTTTCCGGCGCCGACGCAGGAGACGCTTTTGATCTTATCGTTCATAATATATGAGAGCGGTCCTAAGCTGTGAGTAATGTAGGGGTGACCCTTAACGTCAAAGTAGACTTTCTGTCGCCATGACTCGCGCCATGTTTCGGAGTTCGGGAAGCCCTTTCTCTGATTGAAGTCCATAAGATAATCACATTCGGCATAATAGATATCGCCGAGCAATCCCGCGTCCGCCATGTTCTTTACAATTGTGAGCGGTCTGTAATAACAATAGTTTTCTTCAAGCATATATTTCTTACCGCTCTTTTTGACTGCGGCATGAATTTTTCTGCACTCGTCAAAGGTCAGTGCCGATACGACTTCGGAAAGCACGTGTTTTCCGGATTCAAGCACGGCTGTGACCTGCTCTGCATGAAGCGGTATCGGAGTTGCCAGCACCACGGCTTCTATATCTTCTTCCTTAAGCAGTTCATCAAGGCTGTAATATACACGTCCGATCGAATGTTCCTTTGCAAAATTATCCGCTTTTTCGCGGTTGATGTCGCATACTGCAACGAGGTCAAGCTTCTTTTGGCAGTAATTAAGTATATGCTTTGCTAAATTTGCGCCGCGGTTGAGACCGACGACGGCGATTCTGACTTTTTCCATATTTTCTCCTATATGCGCTTGCTGTTATTCAGATGTATTTTTGACGTTTGCAGGATCTCAGTCGAATTTAATGCTATCGAAAAATTTAATGCTCTTAACGATCCGCTCTTCACTTTCAGCTTCGCTTTCTACCGGATATTCCATAGAGAAACAGCCGGTATATCCGAGTAAATTGAGCTTGTCGATGAATCTTTGAAAATCAAAGCAGCCTTCTCCGTATCTAAGCAGTGAATTGCCTTCGATCGCGTCTCTGAGGTGCACGTGAATTATGCGCTCCGCAAGGCTTTCGGCAACAGCAACGGGGTCGTCGCCTGCGCATACAAGATGAGCGTCGTCAAAAGTGCACTTGATTTTCTCATCCTGACAGCTCCAATATTTTTTTGCAAGTTCTGCGTTTTCCGAAATACTCTTTTTGTGCGGAGCTTCGACCGAAAGCAAAACTCCGTAGTGCTTCGCAATTTCGTATGCCGCGCGGTTGAAATCAGCGGCGGCGTTCATTCGTGCGTCAAGTTCTGCGCCTTCGATTATGCTGTCCGTTGCAATAGTTACAAACCCGGCGCCGAGCGCAGATGCAAGCTTGCAGGCGTTGTTTACTATCGTGAAGTTTTTGCTGTCAAAGCTGTTGTTGTCCGGCTCAAGTCCCTTGGCTCCGCCGACGTTTACTCCGATTATTTCTACGCCGATCCGTTTTACCATATTCACGATCCGTTCAAGTTGAGCGTTAGTTAAATGCAGCAAATCAACGTGCGGGATCCAATCTTCAGCGGTACAAAGCTCGATTTTATCAAACCCGTGTGCTTTGAGACGGGTAAGCGCGTGCTCAAGCGTTGAGGCGCGATAGGTCATGGTAGATGCGGCTAAACGCGAATTGATCATAATATAATCCCCCTTGTCGGCGGTGCCGACTCAAAAAACAAACGCAATTTTAAAGCGGAAACTTCCGGGTGGTTCGGGACTTTACGCGTACGCGCGAAGTCAGTGCAAAACCTCATTGAAGGAAACGGGCGTTTTTGCAGACTTCTTTACCGTGCGACCGTTTGAAGGATCTGCTGCGGCTCATTTCGCCTTACGCTTGAATTATAAAACAAACGGGCGTGACAAGCAATGCGATTTAAAATCATGTTATGGTAATTTTGAGCCATTTTTTAAACTAATAAAAAAGCGGGCTCATATGGACATGAGCTCGCTTTTTCTTAGATTTGATGGTGAAACTTTGAATTTGTCGGTAAAGATCCGATAGAAATAACTGAAGCTGTTATAGCCGACCGATTCTGAAATTTCTTCAAAAGACTTGTCGGTGGATACGATCAGCTCATAGGCAAGAGCTAATCTTCTGTTTTTGATATATTCGTGAACGGTGGTGTTCAAATGCTTTTTCATGAGCCGAGTGAGATGCGTTTTGCTGTATCCGGAAAAGCGTTCAAGCGCCTCAACATCTTCGGATATGTGTTCGGGACTGCAATATTTTTCAAGTGCTTCCGCAAGTCCTTTCGGAAGCATTTCGCGCTCTTGAACTCCCGAGGCCTTTAGGTGTACGAACTTGCCGAGCAGTATTTTGACATATAGCAGTGATTGCTCGTCCATAAAACCTTTTATGTTTTCGCAAATGTGATTCAAGTCAACCGCGTCCGCTTCTCCGATTTTCAAAAGCGCAGGCAGCTTGCCCTTGCGGTCGAACACGTTTCCGTACAGTGAAATGAACTTTTCCGCCTCGGCGCTTGAAAAGGAGATTACCGCAAGCGAAGCGTCCACCGATTGAGAATCAAACAGATGCGAATCTCCGGGGACGAGGATTACCGCGCTGTGACGCCCCATTGAAAGCTCGGTGTCGTTTATGATATGCGATACCTGACCCGATACAACGTAGATCAGCTCGTAAAAAGTGTGGTCATGCACTGTACGCGAAAGCTTTCGGTAGTTTGTCATTTGGAACTTGTATCCGCCGGAGCCTTCGGGGAATACAAGCTCATCGGTAAAAGTTTTCATACATATTTACCGCCTGTCGTCATATAAAAGTATTCGCGGTCGGGCGTGTAACGGCTGCGACCGCGAAGCATATTTTTATCCGAGCAGCAGATCGAGTCTCTTTCCGATCTCGACCAGAAATTCTTCTGAATCAACCTTGCGCTTGTTTTCAAGTGTAGACATGGCGGCGAGGTCGCCGGTCATAACTCCGTCTTCAATCGTGTCGATCGTGGCTTTTTCAAGTTTGTCGGCATAGTCGCAAAGCGCGGGGAGGGAGTCAAGCTCGCCGCGTTTTCTGAGTGCGCCCGACCATGCGAATATGGTTGCGACACTGTTCGTGGAGGTCTTTTCGCCTTTGAGATATTTGTAATAGTGACGTTGCACGGTTCCGTGAGCCGCTTCGTATTCGTATACGCCTTCGGGAGAAACCAACACCGAGGTCATCATTGCAAGGCTTCCGTATGCGGTTGCGACCATGTCGCTCATAACGTCGCCGTC
>DHJP01000073.1:16242-16597 GCA_002404395.1 Clostridiales bacterium UBA4717 | reverse complement strand
TCGTCTATCAGCGTATAGAAATATTCGATGCCCGCAGATTCAAACTTTGATTTGTATTCGGCTTCATATATTTCGGCAAATATGTCCTTGAAGCGGTGGTCGTATGTCTTGGAGATTGTGTCTTTGGTCGCAAACCAAAGATCCTTTTTGGTGTCAAGCGCGAAGTTAAAGCAGCTTCTCGCAAAGCTTGAGATCGAGCGGTCGGTGTTGTGAAGCCCTTGAATTATGCCGTCGGTGTCCTTGAACTCATGGATCAGCGCACGGGTCTCCTTGCCGTCGGGAGCGGTGCAGACAAGCTCGCACTTGGAGCCCGTGGGAACTCTCAGCTCGGTGTTCTTGTATACGTCGCCGTATG
>DHJP01000073.1:15927-16099 GCA_002404395.1 Clostridiales bacterium UBA4717 | reverse complement strand
CCGTTCGGACTCTTCCACATTTCTTTAAGGTTGTATTCGGTCATGCGCGCGGCATTCGGGGTGATCGTGGCGCATTTTACCGCGACTCCGTATTTTTTTGTTGCTTCAGCCGAATCAACGGTAACACGGTCATCGGTCGCATTGCGGTTTTCAAGTCCGAGATCGTAATATT
>DHJP01000073.1:13176-15817 GCA_002404395.1 Clostridiales bacterium UBA4717 | reverse complement strand
ATCTCAACGAGCGGAGTTTTCATCGTGATCTTGTCTGCCATAGTTCTCAGCACCTTTCTTCAAACGGCAAATACCAAAAATCTTTCAAACTTGAAGTTAATTATAGCATGACTGTGCAAAATTGTCAATTGCAGCCACAAAAAAAGCAACAATAATTGCCGACGGCGACGGTTTGCGTATCAGCGGAAAAGAAAAGACGTCGGCTTTGCGTAACAAAGCTCGGAGCATTTGAGTAAAATGATTATCGGGAGGTATTTGCTCCCAAAGCATAAAATTTTTAAAACCATGTTTAAAACAGCGGTAAACGTGCAAAAAATAATAACGTCAGGAAGGTATCTTCACAAAGTACAAAAAAATGGAGCGTGAATGAAGTGAGCGTAAAACGCGGAGATATTTTTTATGCCGATCTCAGCCCGGTGGTGGGCAGCGAGCAGGGCGGTCTGCGCCCGGTACTGATCGTTCAGAATGATGTCGGAAACAAATACAGTCCTACGGTTATTGCCGCCGCAATAACGAGCAGGGTCGGAAAAACAAAGCTTCCGACGCATATTGACGTATATGCCGACAGCTACGGACTTGCAAAGGATTCAGTGATCCTGCTTGAGCAGATACGCACGCTTGACAAAAAGCGTCTGAAAGAAAAAATGGGACATCTTGACGACGGGTTGATGAGCCGTGTGGACGACGCGATCTCGATAAGTTTCGGATTGCAGGCGGGAGAACAGACGGTATCTGCGATACAGACTAAAACCGTTACAGCATAAGCGCGGTCGCATAGGTCGGTCATACGTAATCGGGGCGGTGCGCTTTTGACGCACCGCCCCGTGTTTTAGCTAAGTTCAAGAGCATGATCCGACAGCAGGACCGGTATTTTGGGAAATGTCGCCGCTGTTTTACGGCGGAAAAATTAAAAACCGATTCCTGTCGCTTCCATGCAGCGTCCGTTTTCTCGGTCAAGTTTGAAGATCGCCGCGCCGGCGCTGATACTGCCGTCCGCCTGCTCAAAACGCACCGGCATCCGCGAGAGGAATTTTTTGATTATAGATTCGCATTTAACGCCGAGTATGCTGTCGTCGGGGCCGGTCATCCCGAGATCCGTAATGAATCCCGTACCGTGAGGCAATATTCTTGCGTCGGCGGTCGCAACATGAGTGTGAGTGCCGAATACTGCGTTTACTTTGCCGTCAAGATAGCGCGCAAGCGCCGCTTTTTCGCTTGTTGCCTCCGCGTGAATATCCACGACCGCAAAGTCGTATTTTCCGCGTGTTTCCGCAAGTATACGGTCGGCACAGCGGAACGGATCGTCGGACGGCTCCATGTATATCGTGCCGAGCAGATTTATTACAAGCACGTCCCTGCCGCCGACGTTTATTATCGTGTATCCGTTACCCGGCGTGTCTCCCGGCATATTGGCGGGGCGCAGTACATTGCTTTTTTCATCAAGATATGAGTATATTTCGCGTCTTCTGAAGCTGTGGTTGCCGCCGGTGACCACATCCGCTCCCGAGTCAAACAGCAGTTCGACGCTCTGCGGCAACATTCCGTTGCCGTCGGCGGAGTTTTCACCGTTTACAACGGTAAGATCGATTGAGTTTGCCTCCCTGATCTGCCAGAGCTTTTTTCGCAGATATTCGCATGATGCCATGCCGACCGCATCGCCGACCGCTAATATATTGAATGTTTTATTCATGTTGCCTCCGATTGTTGACTTTAAGCTGATTTACTGCTATAATTGTCTTGTATGCGGCTATGCCGTCATATTGATTTTAACATAAACGAACGGCTTTTGCAACTGCAAAATGTCGGCTCAAAGGAAATCTGTGTGAAAGTTTTACGGTATACGGGCGGATTCCCGTGATCGACGCCGAAACTTTGAGCCGCTTCGCCGACATGGAGCTTGTTATGAAGTATTCGCTTGATCGGATCGAGGGCGATATCGCGGTATTGATCGGATTCAATGATGAAAGCGTATTGAATCTGCCGATCGACCGCTTGCCGGAAAATGTACGGGACGGAAGTACGCTTGAGCTTGCCGACGACGGAACGGCGATCTTGCTTGAAGCTGAGTCCGAAGCCGCGCTTGCGACTGCGCGAAGCAGATTTGACAGACTCAAAAAAAGAAACGATAATGCACAGCACAGTAAAAATATGTAAGTGCATCAAGAAAAAGAAAGGTTGAATCCGATTTGAAAAAGGAATTACTTAAAGGCAATGCCGTTGTCGGGCAGTCGGGCGGTCCCACCGCTGCAATAAATGCAACGCTTTCCGGTGTGGTAAGAGGCGCGCTGGGGTCTGCGGCTATAGATAAGATATACGGAGCGCTTAACGGAATGGAAGGACTGCTTGAAGGCAGAGTGATAGATCTGACCGAAAGACTCGGATCGGAGTCGGAATTAAAGCTGCTTGAAGCCACGCCTGCCGCTGCGCTCGGTTCCTGCCGACTGAAGCTTCCGGACCCAAACGAACAGCCAGAGGTATACGCTCGCTTGTTTGAGGTGTTCGATTCACTCGGGATCAAATACTTTTTCTATATCGGCGGCAATGATTCCATGGATACCGTAGCAAAGGTATCGGCATATGCCGGGAGTGTCGGAAGCGACGTAAGAGTTATGGGCGTGCCGAAAACGATCGACAACGACCT
>DHJP01000073.1:439-13154 GCA_002404395.1 Clostridiales bacterium UBA4717 | reverse complement strand
GACCTCTGCGAGACCGATCACACCCCGGGATTCGGCTCGGCGGCGAAGTATATCGCTACGGTGATGCAGGAGATACTGCGCGACACGGCGGTATACACGGTAAAGGCGGTCACGGTAGTTGAGATAATGGGGCGTGATTCCGGATGGCTCACCGCGGCGGCGGCTATCCCGCGCCGCCTGTCGGACGTTGAGCCGGATCTCGTTTATCTTCCCGAGGTGCCGTTTGATTTTGAAAATATGTTTGCGGATGTTGAGAAACTGTTTGAAAGGAAGCCGAACATTGTGATCGCAATATCCGAAGGCGCAAGGCTTGCGGACGGGACCTATGTCGGCGCCGGCACGCAAAACGGCGTTTCGGATGTGTTCGGTCACAAATATCTCGGCGGTACGGGAAAAGCGGTCGAGCAGGCGATAAAATCGCATTTCGGCTGTAAAGTCAGGACGGTTGAGCTGAATCTTCCCCAACGCTGTGCCGCTCATGCGGCGTCGCTTACCGATATTAACGAAAGCATTGCGGTCGGACGTGCGGCGGTTTCCTGCGCGGAGCGCGGCGAGAGCGGAAAGATCATGTGTCTTGTGCGCGCAAACGGTGATTATGCGATCACATACGAACCGCACGATATTGCGCCCATAGCAAATAAGATCAAAGAAGTTCCGCGCGAATTTATAAATGAGTCCGGCAACAATGTTACCGATGAATGTATAGACTATCTGCTTCCGCTTATAAAGGGCGAGGCGGAATGTATTTACCGCGACGGACTTCCGTTGCACATAAACCTTAAGAATACGGAGAAAAGCAAATGATAAAGAGAAACAAAAGGATCCCGATACCCGAGTACGACGGCGAATTTGTACATATATATGCTCCGGGCGGCGATACATACGAGGGAGAGGATACCGTAAATTACAAGCACGGCAATTACTACGGCGAATGGATCACAAACGATTTTTCGATAATCAAGGATGACGGAGGTTATCGGATGATCGGTATTACTCATCCGAGACCCGCGGGCTTTATAGACGACTACAACTATGACGAGGCGGATGTGCACGAAGCGGAATATCAGTGCTACCATTGCTTTGCAAAGGGCGAGCACTTTAAGGATGTATTTTACGAAAATTCTTTTAAAGACTTTAAAAAGATACTCTATCCGTCGGCGCGTAAGGGCGAGCAGCCGGAGCTGTGGGCGCCGCATTTTATGAAAGAAAACGGCGAATATAAGGTCATATACAGCCCGCGTAAAATGAGACTTGCAATCAGCCGCGATATGGAGAATTTCACGGTAGGCAAATGCTTGTTTGAATGTAATTCTCCGGTTGCAAGAGACCCGTATGTATTTGTCGAAGACGGCAAATATTACCTCATATATACCGAGAACAAACAACTTAAATACCGTGTTTCTTCGGATTTTGAAAATTGGTCCGAAGAAAAAGTGCTTCAGGACACGCTTTTTGCAAACGGTGAAAACGAATCGCCGTTTATGTTCAAACGCGACGGCATATATTACCTGCTTTGGTCTGTGTGCGACGGCAGATGCGGCTGCTATGATTCGCGCACGTTTGTCTTTGCGGCGGAAAAATTTGAGGATTTCATGAATGCCGCGCCGATAACCATGCTGCGCGCTCATGCTCCCGAGGTCGTATGCGACGGGGACGATTATTACCTGCTCAGCACATTTTATCCGCATAACGGAGTCAGTGCCGTTAAGCTCAAATGGGATCTGAACGGCTGATTCAAAACGCGCCCCGGACCCGTTTGAAAATTACGACAATATTATGGATCTGCATGAACGCGGACCCCTGATCTCATAAGAGTATGGACGGGTTCGCGTCCGAAAAATTTATGGGTCGGCTACGCCGACACGGAGACCGAAATGAAAAGACGTTTTTTGGCATTCCTCCTTGTGATCGCTATGCTGCTTCCGCTCGGTGCGGTGTCAGCCGCTGCCGTTGATCTGCCTGAGGGGTGGTGGCCCTATTGGTCTGCTTATTCCGAGGCGGTAAAAAGCGGCAACCTTGACGAGATCGTTTCCAAAGGCAATGCAGTAGAGCAGTTTTATTCAAAGTATCCGCGCACTTATGATATGGCTGAAAATCTTTACCTCATCTATCTTACGAGACTTGACAAGCTGATCTTTGAAGAACGCGGAGATTATACTGCTGCGATCGAAAATACGAAAAAGCTCCGTGAGGTCAGCGAGTGGATCACCGCACAGGGCGTTAATCGTGCGGACGTGGTCAAGCGTTGCGACGCGCATCTTAAATTGCTTGAGGTAAAGCACGGAGTTTATGCGGCGTCATATACGCAGAACAATACCTACGGCTCAAAGATCGCCGCCGCATCCGGCACGTATTTCGGTACGGTCCACGAGGGAGTATATGCAAAGGACGGCAGTGCGAGCATTGCTTCGCTGTATATCGGGATCGAATCCGAAACGCTCTCCAAGTTTGATCACTATATCGACGAAATAAACGACGGAAGCCGCGTGCTGCTGTTCAACTTCAACTTTGACAAAGAAGGCGATACTGCGCGCGTGATACCGAACGGTACATATGACGACAGCCTCAAAAGCTCGTTTAACTATATTTCCAAGCTCGACTGCCCCGTGCTCGTGCGCATCGGCGGCGAAATGGACGTATGGACGAAATCGGTAACGCCCGAAGAGTTTATCAAGGCATACGATCATGTTGCAAAAATCGCCAGAAGCACTGCGCCGAATGCGGAGCTTGTGTGGTCGCCGAACTGCGTCAGCGGCTTTTATACAAATACCGAGGACTATTATCCTGACGACAGTAATGTTGACTTTGTGGGACTTTCGCTGTATTATAACTACGACGCGGCGGACAGATCGCTTGTCTGGCTTGAGTATTCCTACGGCGAGCGTTTTGCCGATCCGCTGAATGTTGCCGAAAAGGTAATTGAAATCGCAAGAGCGCACGGCAAGCCGGTAATTGCAACCGAAGGCGGTATCATGAAGAACGGCACCGGCGGAGAAGCGCTTGCCGCACGTCTTGCGGCAAAGGAATTTTCCGCGCTGACGATGATGTATCCCGAAGTTAAAGCGATAGTATATTTCGATAAAAAATTCGGAAGCAACGACTATACGCTTGCAGGAAGCGTGCTTGACGCGGTAAACGCGGCAATAGAAGCGAATCCTACGCTTATCGCCTCCGGCGACAAGAGCGCGGCTACATATATTCCGCTTGAAAAATTCAATGAAAATGTTGAAGTTCTGGAGCTTGGCGCGCTCGGCAGAACTTATAAAAGCATGGATATGACCGCCGAATATCTGCTTGACGGAACACGCATGGCTTCGAATGCCGATGCGGCTAACCGTTGCACGCTTGAGCTTAAAGATATACCTTACGGCAAGCACAAGCTTGAGGTGAAGTTCTCCGACGGAAACGGATACAGCCTTTCGGAGGTTTATACGCTCAACTATTCTTCTTCCGGCAGAGTGCTCTGCTCAAAAGGCTTTGCCGTTGACTACGCAAAGTCGAGTACGCAGAGTGTATTGATGAACGGTAAAAAAATAACGCTTTCCACATATCAGCTTACCGACGCTACGGGGGGCAGTACGAATTATGTGCGTCTGCGTGACATAGCCGCGCTCATGAATGAAACAGGCTCCTGCTTTGAAGTGGGTTGGAATGCCGAGAAAGGCATAATATCCGTTGAGACCGGCAAGCACTATACAGCGGTCGGCGGAGAGGGCAAGGCGCCGTTCACCGAAGACAAGACGTATAATCTGCTTGATAAAGCGGTCAGCGTGGACTCTGTTGCGACCAAAATGGAGGGCATACTCATGACCGACTCAAAGGGCGGCGGACACACTTACTTTAAGCTGCGCGACCTTGGCAAGGTATGCGGATTTGAAGTCGATTGGAACGCAAATGACGGCATAATAATCAACGCATAAGCGAACAAACGATATATAAACAGGGGATGTTAAAAGCTCGGCTTGAGTTTTTAACATCCCCTTGCTGCGATCATTGTAAAGCCGCGGAATCTTCCGCGGCTTTTTTGCGTTTTAAAAAGCTTTGCCGAATTTTTTGCTTCGGTATTTGTTCGGCGTTTCGCCGACAAGCTCCTTAAAATTCTTGATAAAGTAGCTCGTGTCCTGAAAACCGCACATCAGCGCAATATCCTCGACCGGGAGCGAGGTCTGCCAAAGCATATGCTTGGCTTTTCGGATCCTGATAATTTTCAGAGACTGCATGACGGTCATTCCGCAGCCTTCCTTGAATATGCGGCATAAATTGAATTTGTCGGTACCGGCGGCTTGTGCGATCTCGTCAAGCGAAAGCGGACGGTCGAAGTTGCGGTCAAGAAAGATATTTATTTCGTCGCACATACTCTTGGGTTTTTGAAATATCGAGTTGAACAGCCGTGCCGCCCATCGGTAACCTTCTGCTGCCACAAGTATTTCCGAGGACTCGTTCCCGCAATAATCTGACAATTTGACTGCGTCGGTGCTGAGACCTTCGGGACACGTAAAAAAGAAATAATCTTTGATCTTGTAATATTCGAGCAGCTCGTCGCCGTTTAAGAAACAGACCCATGTCGCCGTGGCGGGATTTGCGCGGTCGCCGTATTCATGCGGGACGTTTTTTCTGAAGAAAAAGCCCTCGCCGGCGCGGAGCAGGCGGGATTCTCCGCCGATCTTTACCGGCATCGTCCCTTCTTCGACCCAATGTATCTGATTCTGTTCAAACCCGTTCGGGCGTATTATCAAGCTCTGTTTCTGGTGTCTGCCGACCGCCATGGGCGCAAACGGTAACAGCGGAGACGGGTATTGAGTATTTATAAACATTTCGCAATATCCTTTTATTTATCCAAATATGTTTAGATTGACACTGCGCCGAGCGCAATATATAATGGTAGGTGAACCGTGGACATTATATCATGAATTGTTTGAAACGTCAATGTTTTTACGGGAAATGCGGTGCAATATTTTTGTGTTTTCTTTTTGGAGGCTATTATGCAAAAGAAATACGGGTCAACTTCGCACATTATAACATTTGTGTTGCTTTTTTTATTGTTCGCGTCTGCGCTTTTGTGTAACGCGGGTGCGCTTGAAGATCGGGTATACACTGCTTCGACACCTGACGACGGTATTGAATTCAATATTCAGGCGGTCAGACGTATTGTCGGCGAAGAACTTAAGCCGGAAGTGCTTTCAAAGTCCGACGGTGTTCGTATCACTGACGGCATTGTATTCCGCTCCGATGATCCGGACATTGCAAGTGTTGACTCCGACGGCACGGTTACCGCGCGTTCGGAAGGCGACACGTATATCATCGCCGAAACGGCGGGCGGATCGACTGCAAGATGTCACATATACGTATTTGAAAAGGCGATCGCGCCGGTTGAGCTTATTCCGAAAGATATTGTAACTTCAAAATCGGATATCGTAATAAATTGCCTCGGCGATTCTATTACCACAATAGCTCCCGCGCCGGAATACGGCATGAATTATCACGATTGGTTCGCCAGATGGTATCATGTGCTGAATAAGGACTACGGGATCGGCGGAGCTACGCTTACCTCAGCCGGCTATCAGCCGTTTGTGTACAGATATCAAAAAATGACCGATGACGCGGATATCGTTTTTGTCAAGGGCGGAACAAACGACTTTGCCAACACTTCGGCGCCGATCGGAGATTACAACAGCCGGGCACTTGATACTTATCGCGGGGCACTCAGAAACCTTATGGAGGGATTGATCGAGAAGTATCCCGATAAGCATATTGTGTTTTTATCTGTGATACGCCGCTGTGACGGCATAGACTATAAAAGCCAAAACTCTTCCGGCTCGGTTTTGGGCGATTTTGCGGCGGCAACCGAAGCGCTGGCACGCGAATACGGCATTGATTCGCTTGATATTTACAATCCTGGACAGCTTGATTTTACGGGAGCGAACGCTATAAAAGAACTTATGCCCGACAGGCTTCATCCGAGCGGGATCGGTCACAAAATTCTTGCAAATTACATTATAGAGAAGCTTACCGAAAAGGGCGTGGTTTATGTCAACGATAAAGCGGAAAACGAGGAGGTCCGAATTACCGATTACAAGCTTTACAAGGCGCACGATCTGATACGCGCCGCAAACGGAACGAAGCTCAAGGTTGATAATACGCTTCTCAGAGCTGACAACAGTGAGTATGTGCATATTCACGCCGGAGACTTTAACGAAAGCGTCGACAATACACAGGTGATATTTTCACTCGACCGACTCGGCAACGATTGGCTTCTCAAGGACTACCCTTTCGTGAAAGTCGGCTATAAGACAAACATTCCCATGACTAACACCTGGGAAGCGGTCGTTAAGCGAAACGGTAAATACAGCCGTCATTGGGGAATGAATATTGAGTTTGAAAAAGACGGCAAGCCGCATGATCTTGTATTGGATCTTCCGGCGCGCATGACCGGCGGAATGGAGAGCGGATACGGCAGTTTTGACGATATTGACGAAGATTCGAGAGTGAATGAGTTTTGGTTTAAGCCTTGGGGCGGTCAGACATTGGCGGAGATGAAAGCTGACGAATATCTTGATATTGAATATATTGCATTCTTTAAAACTGTAGCTGAAGCGAATGCATTTAAGTATTCGTTCGTCGGTGATATAAACGATGACGGTCTGGCGGATACGCGTGATGTGCTTGAAGCATTTCGTGCTGCCGCGGGCATGGGGAGATACAGCTCTGAATCGCTTGATTATATTTGCGATCTTGACGGGGATGAAAGGTTCACCGCAAGGGATGCGATCATCTTCGCACGCCATCTGGCAGCCTGGCGCGGCTACGAAAAACTTCCGATTTTTACAAATAAGACCGGCGCCGATCAGGATGTTTACCTGCCCTCGGATTCCGATTGACAGCTGTTGAGTGCTTATAACCATTTTGCAAGATTCTTTTATTTGTCTAAAAATCTTTGGATTGACACTGTGCGGAGTACAATGTATAATTATAAGTAAGCCGTGGATGTTGTTGCGGATTCCGTGTAAAACGTCAATGATGATACGGTAGCTATAGTACAATATTTTTACGTTTTTGTCAGAGCGGGCGTACACAAGCGGTGCCGCGTCCGCCTTGACGGCAGAGGAGGGTTTATGAAAAAATTCGGCGCGGTTTTACTTGCTTGTCTCATGACGGTGGGAATGTTTCCGATAAACACTGTAGCTGTTGCAAATACGGAAACAACTGTCGGTACAGGCAAAGCGGAAACGGAGGAAATTACAGTGGAAAAACGTATGACACCGTTAATGGGTTGGTCATCATGGAATACTTTCGGCGGCAGCGTCACCGAAGCAAATATCAAATCACAGGTGGACGCATTGGTGCAAAAGCGGGATTCGCTCGGCGGAAAGTCGCTTAAAGATTACGGATACGAGTATATCAACATTGACGATTGCTGGATGAACGGACGCGATGAGACTACAGGCAGAGTCAATGTGAATCTTGATAAGTTCCCGAACGGAATGAAAGCTATTGCCGACTATGCTCATGAAAAAGGAGTTAAGGCAGGTCTGTACACCGATGCCGGAGACAATACCTGCGCGTCCGAAAGCGGAAAGCAACCATACGGCAGAGGTGTCGGTTTGTGGGGACATGATGAAGACATCTGGACTTACTTCTATGACGGAATCTATAAAGACGAGTATGCAAGGAAAAATCCGGAGGATCCGGGCGTTCAGGGCTGGGACTTCGATTTTATAAAGGTAGACTGGTGCGGCGGGCGCGATCATAAATTAAGTGCCGAGGAGCGCTATACTGCTATTTATGATCAGATAACGGCGGTTGAAGCGGCGACCGGTAAAGACAAGATCTTCAACATATGCTGTTGGGGTTATAGCGGTCCGTGGATGCTGAGCGTCGGCGACTCATGGCGTATGGGCGGCGACCTTGACATGACCGGAAACAATTTCAAGACGGTAGTATCGACAATCAACGGAATGAAGTCGATCTCCTATCTGACTATACCCGGACACGTTGCCGACCCTGATATGCTCATCGTCGGAAAGGGGCTTACCGCGGCGGAGGACCGCTCGCACTTCGGTTTGTGGTGTATGTTTTCCGCTCCCCTCGTTTTGGGCTCGGATCTGAGATATATTGAAAACCGCCCCGAAGCTTTAAAGCTTATCACAAACGAAGAGCTTATCGCGCTCGATCAGGATCCGGCGTGCCGTTCGGCTGCCTACATAAAGGATATCGGAAACGGTGTTCAGGTCTGGGTCAAGGAGCTCGGTGCAGACAAAAAACAAAAGGCGATCGCGCTTTTCAATTCAAGCGAAGAGCGTCAAAGCGTTACTTTTGACTTTTCGGATATCGGCATTGACGGCGAGGCGGAAATGCGCGAGCTCTTTGCGCACGAAGATCTCGGCGCCGCCGACAGTTACACAGTTGAACTTGATGTACACGACACTTCGATTATAAAGATCACACCCTGTGAAAACGAAGCGTCGGTCTCACTCGATTTTGACATTACAAGCGCGCCTGCGTCGGTCGCTCTTGACGGAGAATATCTCCTTACTGCCCTGTCCGGCGATTATTCGGTCACGGGAAGCAATAACGAATATGTTTCATCGGTTTCATATAACGGAACCAAAAAAGGCATCAGGCTTTCCGGAAGCAATGCAGCGTTTGAAAAGTCGATCGTTTGCGGAGATTCTGCGAAGACCGTGTCGGTATACTTCGGTGCCGACAGCGGCAGGACCGTAACGGTCGAGGCAGCGCTCGGCGGCAGAAGCGTTAAAAAGTCGATAGTGTCGGACGGCGGCACCAAATGCTTTACCGTGAAGGCATATTCGGACTCTGCCGACGAAAAGCTGACGGTGCGTGTGCTCGGAGACGAATTTTACGTTGATGCGCTTGCGATAAAGGATATCGCCTCGGGAAGCGCGGCAAATGTCGGATTTGCGGATAAAGCGGCAAATCTTACAAATCTCGGCGCAGTCGGCAATATCGATTGGTATTGGTACGGTATGATCAACGGTACGCGCGGAGTTTCAAAGCTCGGAAAAAATATTCTTAAGCTTTCCGCAAACGGCGGCGAGAAACTCGGCAGTATAAACGGACAGCAATATACTTGGAGCGGCGGCACAAGCACAGTTTCCGCTGAGGGTATTTCCTCTACGATCTCTTTGTACGGAGAGGGTGCTTATTATGATATTACCTTCCCGATCGCAACGCTTGAAAGAGAGCTCGGAATATATCTGAGCACGCTTGACGCCGATGTTGAGGTCGAGACCTTTATTGCCGGAAAGAGTGTGAATACGCAGACTCTTACCGGCGGCGAAAATATAAAGCTTTCAAAATGCTTCTCGGCAGCGGTCGTTGCCGACGCCGATGCGACGGTGAGAGTGCGCGTGAAGCTTGCAAAAGCATATACGACAAAGGCGGCGCTGTCGGTTGAAGCGGTGACGCTCAGATCGGCAGACGAGACGTATACACATTCTTCACTCGGTTTCGACGTCGAAGCCGAAAACTCATCGGCATATACCGACCGTGTGGTATTCGGAACAGCTTCGGGCAGTTCAAACGGTAAGCTTTCCGGATATATGCTCGGCGAGGGAAGCACCGTAACGTCGGAAACGGACGGAGACTCAATAAACTCCTACGGCGACTATTTTGAGTTTAAGCTCCCGACAAGCGGCAAAGCGGTACGCGCGGATATCGAATTTGATATTCTTCATGCTTCCGCGGAGATCAGTCTTGACGGAAAAGAGGTTGCCAAAGCAGCTGACGTGGTTGACGGAAAGAGCGGAGTGTATTCGGTATGGTACGAAAATTCTGCGCCGACGGTCAGAATTACATTGAACGGAAGAGGCAAGAATGACGGCAAGCTGATGCTTAAGGCAATATCCCTTTCGGAAACCGGATATATTTCGGATTATCCGACGCTTACCGAAAAAGACGGCGCTCTTACCGCAACGCTTGAAGCGATGAGCAGTGCAAGCGAAGAATTGAGCCTTAAGATCGAAATATATAACGGAACCGTGCTTGCGGCGACCGAATCGGCAACTGCTGCGGTCGGAAAGACTCTCACGACTCTTTCAAAGACCTTTACTCTTCCCGCAGGTATGACGAGCGGCACTGTAAAAATATATGCCGTAAACTCAAAGGGCGAGCGCATTGGCAGAGTCTCCGCGTTTGCGTATCCGCTCGGCGAAAAAGTAATATATGCCGACGAAACCAAGCGTATCGGCGGAGTCACGGCTAAATACTATGTTGAAAAGAAGAACGCGGTATTGCTTGACGTCAGAAGCGCCGAGGAGTACGAGGCAGGTCATCTTGAGGGCGCGATAAATATCGAATACACCGATATTATCGGAAACGCAAAGCTTCCGTCTGACAAAGATACATATATAATCGCGTACTGTTCGGCAGGAAAGCGTAGCGCACAGGCGACCATAACGCTTGCGGCGCTCGGTTATACAAATGTTTACAACCTCGGTAAAATGACGTATTATGAATCCTCTCCTGCGGTTTCGATCACTTCGGCGACCAAACAGACCTGGGATGAGGGCGATCTGATAACCGCTGCGGTTACGGGCGCGTCCGAATTTGACGTAATGAGCGTATACTATTCCTTCGGCGCAGATTCGACTTTGGCCGATTCCGAGCTTTATATTAACGGAATATATCTTGGCTTTGAGGGACAGTCGGAGCTGACGGTGAAGGCATACCTTGTGCTTGAAGAAAGCAAGGAAGTAGTTGCGGAAACGTCGGAAACATATACGATGTCCCTGCCGGTTTCGGTCGTGGACGACGTTGACATATATGCGTCCGATCTTGCAAGCTTTAAAGGCGCCGGTTGGACTAAGTATATCAAAAAGGACATGACAGTCAACGGAACCACCCCTATCACGGTAGGCGGCAGCTCCTTTGACAAGGGCTTCAGCCTTAACGCGGTCGATACAATAGGAAAGTCTAATGTTACTTTTGACATTCCAAAGGGCTGTGAATACTTTGCGGCGGTAGCCGGCCATGAGCAGACCTCCAAAACCGGTGTGTCGGCAACGGTCGCGCACGTACTTATCGACGGCACGCTTGCGGCAAGTTCTCCCGAGCTTAAGTTCGGAGATAAGCACGTATTCAAGGTGAAGATACCCGACGGCGCAAAGCAGATTCAGGTCTGGGCGGAAACGAAAAATGACGATACGAATCATTTTGCCTTTGCGGGTGCCGGATTTATATATGCGCAGCTTGAGGGTATGCAGACTCCCGATACCTATTTGTCGGACCTTGAGCTGACTCACGGCGGCTTCTTGGGCGGAAGCACCAAACTTGACAAACCGTATGCAGGCTCCGGTAATATCAAAATCGGCGGCAGAGAATACAGTAAGGGAATCGGCGCGAATGCGTATGACGGAAGCTACACTGATGTAGCCGACAAAAGTCCGATCTCGGTTGAAGTGACTATTCCCGAAAACTCGCTTAACTTTGTAGCGGTCGCCGGACATACTCTGAATGAGGGAGACGACTATTTTGGACTGAGTGCAAAGGCGACGGTCAGAGTATATATAGACGGCGTGCTCGTACACTCCACCGGAGAGCTTACGGGTGCGGATTACGAGGTAATAAATGTTTCGATACCGACCGGCGCGCAGAAACTGAAGCTTGAGTTCTACGGTGCGCCTGCGGGAAACCATGTCGGACTCGGAGACGCCGGATTCGTGCTTTTCCGCAAAAAGAGTTCCGCACTCTTTACTGCTGAGAACACCACTCCGGACGGCAGAGGCGGACTTTCCGCCGTCAAGGTTGCCGCAAGCGAAAATGAAGATACGGCGTTTATCAGATTCAAATCTTCAAACAGCGCGACGACGGACGGAACCCGTGCTTATCTGTTCTTTGATCAGAGCACGTTTGAGAGCGGATTTTCACTTCAAAAGCATAAGTTTATGAAGATATGTTACCGCTCAAACATCGGCAGAACCGAATATGAGCTGACTCCGTACGTAAATCATGACAACAATTCTTACAGGCTTTGGTACGGCACGTCCGAAGTCAGATACGACGGCAGATGGAATACCGCTATATACGATCTCTCGGCACTGCCGTGGAACGGCGGCGAAGGCGTTGACAGCGGACTCAGTGCCGCGCAGTACTTTGAAAAGTATTTTGACGGTACAGTAGCAAGCCTTTGCATCAAGCCGTATGCCGCGAACAACGTCGGAATGAACGGAACCGACTATTTTGATGTGAAATACGTGGCGTTCTTTGATTCGGCAAAGGCGGCGAACGAATTTGTTTATCCGACGCCTGTCGAAACCACAACTGTAGAATATTATTTTGACGGCAAACTGATGGCGACCGAAACGGTCGCCATTGGATCAAAATTAAGCTTTTCCGGGATCGATATTCCGAAAAAGGCGGGCTATACTTTCGGCAGCTTTAAAAATTCTGCCGGCGCGGAGGTCAGGGAAGGCACGGTAATAAGCGGTCCGCTTAAGCTGTACGGAAGCTATGTCAGACCGTCGGCGATCTATGATGTTACAAACTTTCCCGAATACTCCGGAGATACGCAAGGCGCTCGTCATTTTACCGCAGCACGTGATAACAGTGTACCCAAGTCTCCGTTTCTGAGATTTGAAGAAAATGTTGATGCGGGCGCTGACGGCTTTCCTTCTACCGACCCGTCACGTGTGTATACAATTCTTGATGATCCTCAGGATTACACGCTTGGTGAAAGCCCCTATATGCTTGTGGAATA
>DHJP01000073.1:0-407 GCA_002404395.1 Clostridiales bacterium UBA4717 | reverse complement strand
CTTGTGGAATACCGCACGAACATAAATAATTCGAGCAACGTCGGAATTGATATAACCTTGCCGAGAGGCGCGGACGGGAACTACCGTCTTTTCGGCGCTAAGCTTCCGATAGATTCCGAGCATAGCGGAGAATGGAGAAGCTATATAATTAATTTGTCCGCAGACGGAGTATTTAATACCGATCAGAACGGGCTTGTTGCAAAAGACGGACTTACGTACAAAACCGTACTTGACGGCAAAAAAATTACGAAACTTGAATTCCGTCCGCACGGTGGTGCAGGTACTAAAATTTTTGACGGCGACTATTTTGACATTAAGTATATCGGATTTTTCAAAAGCTATGCGGAAGCCGAGGCTTATCTTTGGGCGCCGTGTAATCTTGACACCACATCGCTCACGCTCACCGC
>DHJP01000082.1 GCA_002404395.1 Clostridiales bacterium UBA4717 | reverse complement strand
CACATCTATTGTAATCCTACAGCAGTATCTGTTAATGTCCGATCACTGTGCACAATTCCTTTTGACTTGAATTTTGTTTGTAAAGTTCATCAAGCTCTCTGCGACGTTTTTTTATCAATACATTTATATCTATCACTCCGTCGCACCACAGCTTTATATCAGCAATTGCAATTCCGAGTTCGCGAAGCAGCTTGATCTTTTTCAATAATTCAATGTTTTCATCGGTGTATTCACGATATGAGTTGCCGCTGCGCGTCACATTCAATAACTTTTTGCTTTCATACAGTCTTATGGATTTGGAAGTCAGTCCGGTTATTTTTTCAGCTTCGCCGATTTTTATGTTAAACACCTCGATTTATCAGAAATTATATGCAAAAGGTCTGATATGTAAAATATAAGCTATACCCCAAGGTAAATGTCAAGCAAAAAAACGTATATTCACATATTGTTTACATCGTGAAAAGCGCAACAGCATGAAAAACTGTTGCGCTGAAAAAGTTGATTTTGAAAATGCGGCTCATACGACAGCGAGCGTTTTATCCGAAAGATAATTAAGGCGGACTTTTGCGGGTGCTGTCATTGCCGCTTCATCTGGCGTAAAAACAACAGCACCGCAAATACGGTCGCCGCAACCGCGTAGGCGAGCACCCAGGGCAAATGCGGCATGATGTCCGAAAAATTGCCGTTTACCGCCGCGCGCTCAAGCTCTACTGCATGAACAAAGGGTAAGGCATAAGCAATTTTTCGAAATGCCCCTCCCACAAGCTCTAAATCAAACCAAGTTCCGGAAAGCCACGCCGTAAGATTCGTGAACAATGCCCCGCAGATCGCACCGGTCTGCTTGACGTTGAATACGCTTCCGCAGAGCAATCCTACCGAAATAAAGAACCAGGCGATCGGAACTAAGAGCAGGAACGAATAAAGCAGATTTATCGTAAACCGCAGTCCGAGCATCAGCGCTGCCGCATAGCTGACCGCGCATTGCAAAAGCGAGATCGGAAGCATCGGAAGCATATAACCGATTATGAAATCAAACGCCGTAAGCGGGGTGGTGTATAAGCGTGACAAAAATGCGCTTTCGCGGTCCTTTGATACAAGCGTTGCCGAGAATAAGGTCATAAAAGCAAGTCCGAATACTGCAATTCCGGGAGCGAGGCTTTCGATCTCAAATAAGCTTACCGGAACATTTGCCTGTATAGCGGACAAAAGCAAAAGCAGGATCACGGGAAATCCGAGCCCGAATACCGTATTCAACGGATCGCGCAGTATCTCCTTGGCGGTACGCCCCGAAAAGCACCACATTCTCATTTCGTTTCCCCCTTTACTACTGCCACAAACGCTTCTTCAAAGCGTGATTTACCGGTAAGTGCTTTCAATTCCTCGGAGGTGCCGACGGTCAAAAGCTTTCCGTCTTTCATAATACCGATTCTGTCCGAAAGCATTTCCGCTTCTTCCATATAATGCGTAGTAAGAATTATCGTGATCTTGCCTTTGAGCGCACGGATGCTTTCCCAAAGCTCGCTTCTTGCTAACACATCAAGCCCGAGCGTCGGCTCATCAAGAAAGAGGATCTGCGGCTCTCCGATGAGCGCCATTGCTATGCTCAGCCTGCGCTGCCAGCCGCCCGATAGCTTTCCGGCTTTTTTATTCAAAACCGTGTCAAGCCCGAATCGTTTTGAAAGATTCTTTACTTTTTCAACACGCTTTTCGGCGGAGAATTCGTGCAGTCCGCACATCAATTCAAGGTTTTCTTTTACCGTCAGATTCGGCGCGACCGCCGTTTCCTGAGGCGATACCCCGATTATTTCTTTAACCGCCGCCGTGTCGCTTATAATGCTTTTCCCCATCAGAAATGCGTTTCCGCTTGTCGGTCTGCTCAAACACGACAGCATCTTGAGCGTTGTGGTTTTTCCCGCTCCGTTTACGCCGAGCAGTGAGAACAACTCGCCTTGATCTATGCTCAGGTCAAGACCGTCTACCGCAACAACGTCCTTATACTCTTTGCGCAGCGCTTCGGTTTTAATTGCCTGCATTATTTTTACCCTCCGTGTATCGGTATGTCATACCCGCATATGCATCGGTAAGCACTTTACTTATAAATTCTTCGTCCCAATTCAAATAATCGGTCGCGAGCATTGTAGCTATCCCATGAACATATATCCACATTTCAAGATGAAAAAGATACGCTTCGTCCTCGCTGATTCCAAGCTTGACTTCAAGCAACTCAAGCAACGGCTTTACCGCCTCTCTGTCCTCGGGAATAGTTTCGTTGCTGCGGTCGCACATGAACAGCAGTTTAAACAGTGCTTTTTCATTGCGCGCGAAACATATGTACGCCATTCCGCTTGCTTTGTACGGCGGATATTTTCCGTCGCTTTGCGCTGTAATAATTGTATTTTGATACAGCCTGTATGCGGCGGTTCGCACTTCGGCCTGCACTTCCTCCATACCTGTAAAAAGCCCGAATATCGGTTTTACCGAACAATTGAGTTTTGCCGCGAGCGCTCTTGCGGTCAAGGCTTCCGTTCCGCTTTCTCTGACCAGATCGAGCGCGGCGGCGACTATTTCTTCTTTTGTAAACAAAAATTTCGGCGGCATTATATCCTCCTTTGCATAAAGCAACTGCAGTTGCGCAACTTGCGTTACTTATTATACTCCTAAAGCTGCAATTTGTCAAGTCCTGAGTTTTAATTAAAGTTGTAACAATATATGATTCTGAACACAGCATTAAGCGTAACACCGGACAGGGAATAAAGCTGAATAAGCTTAATGCCCGACACTTGGAGGTGTCGGAAGGCGTTTTCAATACCTCGGAAACAAAAACCCACCGTAAGCTTTTGCTCACAGTGGGTTCTGGCGTTCCCGAGGTGATTCGAACACCCGACCTATCGCTTAGGAGTATGGCGTGCTGTTTTGTACGGTTTTCAAGTAATAACTTCCTATCACATGAAATACGCGCGTGTGTCATGATGTATATGACCAAAATGACGCAAAACACGCAAAATACCGCCCTTTTACGGGTGTTTCGCGGGGTGCAATTAGCAAATTCTTAGCAGAACCCATCTGCTTCTTTTGCCTGTTGTT
>DHJP01000177.1:10267-12428 GCA_002404395.1 Clostridiales bacterium UBA4717 | reverse complement strand
CACCGCCGTGTCAAGCACCTTTCCGGTCTTATCGACCACGGCAAGCTTACAGCCGGTACGGTATCCGGGGTCAAGTCCGAGCACAGTCCTGCCTTTGATCGGAGGCTGCATTAGCAAATGCTTGAGATTGTCGGAAAACAGCTTTATCGCGCCTTCGCTTGCTTTGTCAAACAGCATTGACCGCACCTCGTTTTCGACCGAGGGCTTAATAAGCCGCTGATATCCGTCAATGACCGCCTCGCGCACATATTTTGCCGCCGGGCTGTCGGTGGCGGTTATCACATTATACATCAGATAGTTTAAAGCAACTTCCTCGGAAAGCACGGCATCCACCTTAAGGAAGCCCTCCTTTTCGCCGCGGTTGAGCGCAAGGATACGGTGATCGGCAATGCTTTTGATGCCTTCGCTGTAATCATAGTACATCGAATACACCGAGTCCTCATCCTTTGCCGCTTTTGAAGAGATCACGCCGAAATCAAAAAACATTTCGCGCAGATCGCGCCTGTAGTCGGCGTTGTCCGAAACCGTCTCGGCAATAATGTCTCTCGCGCCTGCAAGCGCGGCGGTCTCATCCTCCACGCCTTTTTCAGGATCAACAAAGCCCTCGGCAAGCGTTTCGATCGACGGCTCGTAATGCTCTCTCTGCTCAAGCAGGAGCACCGCAAGCGGTTCAAGTCCGCGCTCCTTTGCTATGCTCGCGCGCGTGCGCCGCTTCTGCTTGAACGGACGGTATATGTCCTCTACCTCTGCAAGGATCTGTGCCCCTTCAAGTGCCGACGCGATCTCATCGGTCATTTTGCCCTGCTCGGTAATCGAAGCGGCAACCTCCGCTTTACGCGCTTCAAGGTTGCGCAAATACGTCAGTCTGTCAAACAGTTCGCGCAAAGTCACATCATCCATTGAACCCGTGACCTCTTTGCGGTATCTGGCGATAAACGGTATGGTATTGCCGTCGTCTATCAGCTCGATCGTTTTTTCAAGTCTCGATATCGGAAGTCCAAGCTCCTCAGACAGCTTATTTATAATATTCATTATGTTCCTCATGCCGGCGTTGCCGGCTCGTGTGCCAATATGTTTACCCGCATTTATATTCGTCGGAAAGCCGTCAATGACCGCAGCTTTGAAACTTCACTCTCGGTCAGTTCGCGGTATTCCCCTCGTCCGAGCGCACGATCAAGCGTCAGGCTACCGAAAGATATGCGCTCAAGCGAGGTGATCTTGTTGCCGAGCGCGCCGAACATACGCTTTATCTGATGATATTTTCCCTCGGTCAGCGTGATCTCGCCGCTTTGTCGGTCGTCTCCGACCTTAAGCCTTGATTTTTTCGTTTTATATCCGTCCGCAAGCTCGATTCCGTCCTCAAGCCTTGATACGTCCGCTTCAGTCAGCGGATCCGCGCACCCGAAGCGGTATATCTTGTCCACATGACGTTTAGGCGACAGAAGCAAATGCGCAAGCTCGCCGTCGTTCGTGAGCAACATAAGACCCACGGTGTCGCGGTCAAGTCTGCCGCACGGGAAAAGTCCGAGCTTTGAATACTCGTCGCCGAGCAGCTCGGTCACACATCTGTCTCCCGGCGCTTCGGTCGCGCTGACGTATCCGCTTGGCTTGTTAAGCATTATGTAAACGAACCTGCGGTATACGATCCGCTCGCCGCGCAGGGTCAGCTCATCGCGCTCCGGATCAATATGAACGTCGCTTTTTGTGATTATTTTGCCGTTGACGGCGATCTCTCCGCGCCGCGCCGCCTTTGCCGCTTCGCTCCGCGTCGATCTTCCGCATTCGCTAAGGAATTTATCAATTCTCATTTTTCATACCGTAACTTACAATCCGAACAAACGCCGTTTCAGAATCTTACCACGTTAACTATGATTATCCCGGCAATCAGTGCTCCGAGCACGAATACCGCAAGCGAAATATAAAATGCGCCCAAAAAGTCGCTCTTTGCATATTTCGACGGTTTCCTATCTTCTTTATTCATTATCCGACCTGCCGCATCGTTTTTTACAAGTATGCGCAAAATCCGCGGATTTTATTCGCAGACATACTCATGCAGCTCGCGAAGCTTGGCAAGCAGGGCGCGCACATATCCGTCCGCTTCGGCTCCGCCGCAGTCAAGATCGGTAAACACGATCGCGATATAAGGCCTGTCGCCGAGCAC
>DHJP01000177.1:0-10223 GCA_002404395.1 Clostridiales bacterium UBA4717 | reverse complement strand
GGTAAGCATTTATATCCCAACCGTATTTGTGAAGCACCTTATCCGAACCGAGCACGCTTTTCGCAAGCACCAGATGAGCCGAATCGCGCATCCACTCGGCAAGCAGGCGCGAATACTCGCCGTTTCCCTGCGTGTACAGGTATATACGCCTGAACATTTCGCCCGCTTCACACACCGTCAGATTCATTATGTATCCGTTTGGCGACACGGCGCCGCACTCGCGCGCAAAATCGAAATACGCCTTGCTTCCGAAGCGTTTTTTGATCTGATCAAATGCAATATTATCGCTGTTTTTTATCGCAAGCTCCATAAGCTCAAGATATGTATACTCGCCGCCGTCCGGCGCATCCTTTAATACGCCCGAGCCGCGCACATCCATGGTCGCATGGTCAAGGATTATAGTTTCGGTGAGAGCGTCGAAAGTAAGCGCCGGCTCTTCCGGTTCGCCGTCCTTCTCCGCTCTTTCCATTTCAAGCAGGATCGCGGTTATAAAAGGGGCTTTCATAACGCTTGCCGCGTCAAACACCTCGTCCCCGCCGAAGGAATATTCATATCCCCCGAGCAGATCAAGATAGTATACCGCAACATGAGGCGCTGTTACCTTTGAGTCCTCGATAAGCGCCGAAAGCGGCAGATAACCGACGACCGCACCGTATTTTTCACGAAGCTTTGCGGTATAGTCGGCACTCGGGGCAAAATAGTGATCGGCTGCCTCGGGATCGGACTCGAGCCGCTTTTCATACTCTTCTTCGTCAAGCTTTACTCTGACAAGCGGCGCGCCCTTTTGCACAAGCCCGGCTATCGAGTCGGTTATAAGCGCAAGCCCGTCAAGTTCCTTTTTATCGCGCGTCCGCGTATCCAAAAGCACCTCAAGCCTTTTGATCTCCGATTCAAGCGTTTCGTTTTCAACCGACGCAGCGTTCAGCGCGCTCTGCCAATCACCCGCCGAAACTCTGAGCTTGCGTTCGGTCTCATCAAGCTTTAAGCGCAGTTCGTCCGCGTTTTTTTTACTCTCATCAAGCTCCGCGTTTACCGAGTTCAACTCGGAGTCCAGCACGTTAAGCTGTTCAAGCGCCGCGTTTTTGTCCGCAAGCAGGACTATGCTCAGGACCGCCGCAGCCGCAAACAGCACCGCTGTCACCGCGATCACCGCCGTCATAATCTTTTTATTCATCTGATATTCTCCGAAACGCCTCAGAATTTATGCTTCAAAGGCTTTCACTCCGTTAACATACACGGTTTTGACGCGAGAGGTAAAATCAAGCGGCTCGCCGTCATGCAATACAATATCGGCGTCAAGTCCTGCCTTGAGCTGTCCGATCCTTGAGTCAATGCCGAGGATCTTGGCGGGATTGACCGTGATCGCCTCAAGCGCCTTGTATTTTTCAAGGCCGCTTTTAACGGCGAGCGAAGCGCACAGGGGCAGATATCCGATCGTTGTCACCGGATGGTCGGTGGTTATCCCGAAGCAAATGCCGTACTTTGATAAGAGATACGGATTTTCAAAGGTCAGACCGGACAATTCGGGCTTTGAGCGATCGCTCAGATTCGGACCGACAAAAGCGGTAGTGCCCTCAAGCGCAAGCTCGTCCGCAATTTTGTAGCCCTCAGTGCAATGGAGTATGGTATAGTCAAGCCCGAACTCATGCGCGATACGGATCGCGGTAAATATGTCGTCCGCTCTGTGAGCATGGAAGTGCGCCTTGACCGAATGATCGAAAAGCCCGAGCAATGACTCGCTCTTCATGTCGTATTCCGGCTCGTCCGCATCCTCGTCATTTTCATATTCGGCAAGCTTTTCCTTGTACTTTTTCGCCTTGATAAGCGTTTCTCTGATTATCGCGGCGGTCGCCATGCGGGTCTCGGGACTTTGATTTTTACCGTGATATACTCCTTTCGGATTCTCCCCGAGCGCAAACTTTATTGCCGTACACGGATTGATGAGCATTTTGTCCACACGCTTACCGAAGGTCTTGAGCGTGCAGATCTGCCCGCCGATCGGCGCAGCGCTTCCGGGTGAGACCGATACCGCCGTAACGCCGGCTTCGATCGCTTCCTTGAAGTATTCATCCATAGGATTGACCGCATCAAGCGCTCTGAGGTGAGGCTCGGAAACTTCGCCGGTCTCATTGCAATCGTCTCCCTCAAAACCGAGTGAGCCTTCGATTATTCCCATATGAGTATGACCGTCGATAAACCCGGGAGTAGCCGTAAGTCCGCAGGCGTCGATTATTTCATCGGCGTTCGGGTGCTGCCCCGAGCCGACAGCCGTGATCTTTCCGTTTTCAAATGCAATATATCCGTTTTCCACTATCCGTCTGTCATCCATCGTGTAGATTTTCAGATTTTTGATTACCGTCATAATTTTCTCCTGTACCGTGTGCGGCGTTATCTTAACAAAAATTTACTGTATACGCAGGCACCGAGCCGCGCATACAGTAAATGATCATACGCTCATTTTTCAAGATCGTTATAAAAATAAATTTCTTCGGGCCGCGCCAGATTCAGCTTTTCGCGCGCAACTCTCACTATGTATTCCTCGTCGAACGGTTCTTCGCATTTGTTCTTCATTTCTTCAACCTTGTCGGTATAATATGCGATCTTGCTTTCTTTTTCCTCAAGTTCGCTGCTCAGCGAAGAATATTCCATGTTAAGGCTGACCGCCTCGACGATGCAGAAGATCACGACAACGAATATGGCAATTTTCGCAGGAAATATCAGCCTGTTTTTATTCGGATTCATGACCCTCGCTCCTTTCGTGATCTTCCGTGTCCGTGCTTGCGCGGCAACTGTGAGCCTTCGGACAGGCTCTCGGACGAAGACTGTGTTTGCGCCTCGGCAAAGCACCCGAAGCCTGAAGCGGCAGACGCCGCAAGCGCTTGCTCCGTTTTTTGCGAAGCCGCTTTAAACCCCCGCGCCGCGAGCAAACGCGGCAGGAAGCAAATAAGCTTATAATATACAAATACCACCGTAAGCTTCAGAAAAGCCACTGCGGTTCCCGTCAGCGCCGCACTCAGTCTGCCGAACGTAGCATGATACGCCGCAAATCCGAGCACACAGCCGATATATATGTGCAGTCTGGGCTGCCCGTAATTAGCGTGAAATAAAAATACCGTCAGAATCACTGCGGCGACAAAACCAAAAAGCATATCTGTCAAAAAGACAACGATATCCGCATAACGGCGTTTAAGCTTGCCGTGCCGCGCGGCTGTGCCGCGAAGTTTTTCGGCGGCGCGGTCAAAACAGTTCGATACAACATTTCCCGCACACGCCGAGTCTCCGGTCGAAAACACCCTGAGCACCCGAAAAACATCGAATAACAGCCCAAGGCAAAGTCCGAGTATCAGCGACAGCAAAAATACATGGATCTGCTCCGAAAATTCCGCAAAAAAAGCCACTTAGCGGAACACTCCCCTAAAAAGACCGTGCTTTTCGGGCTTCGGTTCGTCATACCATACTCCGGTAACACTGCCTTCGGCTTCAAGCACCCCGGCATCGACGTCAAGCCTTGAAATATGCAGATCTCTCCCGTCAATATTAAGAACGCCCATAACGGTTTTTGCAACTATGCTCGTATCGTCAAATCCGAGCACGTCGCAAACGCCGCTCACAGACAGGCGCGCTCCGGCGGATATTTTTATTTCATGCTGAATTTTTTCTTGTTCCATAAACAAACACTCCCCTGCCATACAACAAGCGTACACTACATTGTATGGCAAGGTCTGCGTGTTTATTACAATACCTCATAAAGAGAGGCGGCGTCGCTTTTGGCGACAGTGTCACGGACGTCAAGCACTCTTACTTTAAGCGTTTTTTCGCCGAAAGTAATCTCAACGACATCTCCCGTATTTACGTCATACGACGCTTTTGCGCGCCGTCCGTTTACCGTGACATGGTCGGTATCGCAGGCGTCATTTGCGACCGTTCGCCTTTTGATTATTCGCGATACCTTAAGGAATTTGTCAAGACGCATTTTAACTTATTTGTTTACCTTGGTCTTGAGAGAAGTGCTTGCAGCAAAAGCAACGCTCTTGGACGCGGCGATCATAATGGTCTCGCCGTTACGCGGGTTGCGGCCCTTGCGTGCCTGTCTCTCCTTGACATCAAATGTACCGAATCCGACGAGCTGTACCTTTTCTCCGTCGGCAAGCGCCTTTTCGATCGCTTCGATAACTGCGTTAACAGCCTTTTCGCTCTCGACCTTCTTGAGCCCTGCGTTCTGTGCAACTGTTTCAATAAGTTCTGTCTTGTTCATTTTCTTTTACCTTTCTGTTATTATGATAATTGACAAAACCGTATGCTACGGTAACATTATTATATCATCAATTTAACGTCATATCAAGAGTATTTACGGATTTTTTTATTAAAAATCCACGATTTTTCAATTTTTCTCAGCATTTTTCGGCATTTTTTACCAAATCGTCGCATTTTTCAGCCAAAAGTTCTTCGGTATCAAGTCCGCGCTCTGCCGCAGCGGCGCATACATCAAGCAAAATTTCCGACAATTCCGCGTCCGAACAAGCAAAAAAACGATCGGAGAGCTTGATTTCAAACCCGTATTTCCGTGCTTTGGAGATCAGCTTCTGCGCACGCATCAGCGACGGCAGTGCGCATGACACGCCGCGCATCGCATCGTATGCGTCCGCATACCCTTTTTCACGGCGTTTAAGCTGCTCCCACATATCAAGCGCGTCATCCGCATTTTTGCCTTCGGCAGCGGCAACGTCGCCGAAAATATGCGGGTGACGATATACTAGCTTCCGGCAGATACCGCTCGTTACATCATCTATAGTAAATCTTGCGCGTTCCTTTTCCAGCTGCGCGTGGAACACCACCTGCAAAAGCAGGTCTCCGAGCTCCTCGCACATATGTGCGGCGTCATCGTTATCAATAGTCTCGCAAACTTCGTAAGCTTCCTCAAGCAGATTCTTACGGATGCTTTTGTGATCCTGCGCCCGGTCCCACGGACACCCGTCCGGCGAGCGCAGCAGCTCTGTCAATCCGCACAGGTCATCGAAGCTGTATTCCGATCTGTTTTTGAATTTTTCCGCGTCTTTTCGTTCCATTTTGCGTTTTCCTCACTCTGCTTATCTTTTTACCGCATGGAGCTTTTCAAGCACCGTAAGTATTTTGCCGCTTTTCGGCAAGATCATTATATCCTCGACCTCAAGCAGTCTGAAACACAACACTGCCGCAATATATACCGCCGCCGCCGCGACGATCGCGATCAGGGTCGAAAGCTTCATGCCTATAATGCCCGAGAGCAGGTGATATGAAAGCATCGCGGTCACACCGCACAGCGCCCCCGCTGCCGCGGGCTTCAGATACACGTCCGCAACCGACGGCACTACGCCGAGTTTCTTTGCGACAAATACCATATTTATCGCTACTATTGTAAGATAACACAAAAACGTGCTTATCGGAGTGCCGTATTTGCCGAATAACGGGATCAGGATCAGACTTCCGGCAAGCTTGACAAGCGCTCCCGATGCCATTGATATTATAGGAAGCTTTTCATGCGACGACGCCTGAAGCAGGGCATTTGTCATTGCAAGCATACATACAAAGTATATCGACACTGACAGCGCCGAAAGCATGCCCGCACCGTTTTCGACCATTTCCCTTGAGAAAAACATTGATAATATAGGATAAGACAGCACGCCGAGCCCCACCGAGCACGGCAGTGCGATCAATGAAGTCATTTTAAGCGAGGAGCGCATATATCCCCTTGCGGCGTCAGCCTCGTGCCTTGCAAAGGCCGCGCTGATCATAGGCACTACCGAGTATGTTATCGAATATATAAGCACGGGCGGCAGATTGAACATCGGAACGGCAAGCGAGGTATAATTGCCGTATACCTTGACCGCCTCCGCATTGGTGAGTCCGAACTTCATAAGCCCGTTTGTCATAAACAGCGTGTCGAATATACTCGTCAGGCTCATGACCGAAGAGCTTATCGTTATCGGCAATGCGATCGAAATAAGCCTTGTAGCGATCTTGCGCGACGGAAGCACCTCAAGCTCATCTCCGTCAAGGCGCGAATACTCTCCGTTATACTTGTTCTCGTTGAATACAAATTTTGAAAGGCAGAGAAACAGAAAACCGGCAGCTACTCCGATCGCAATGCCGAGCAATGCGTATGCCGCAACCTCCTCCACGGTCATACCGAGAGAAAGCGTGTATTTGGCAATAGCGATACCGATAAACAGCTTGCCGAGCGCTTCCATCAGTTGAGATACCGCCGTCGGAAGCATGATCTGATACCCCTGAAAATATCCGCGCAATGCGCTCGACATACAGCTGAAAAAGAGCGACGGCGCAATCGCCATTATGCAGATCGCCGCTTCGGGCACCGAGATCGCTTCCGCAAGCCATTTTGCGCCGAACACCATCATCAATGTACCGACAAGTCCGATCGCGAAAAACAGAACAAGCACCGTTCTGACGATAATTTTTATCTGCTTGATATTTGCGCGCGCACGGCTTTCGGATACAAGCATCGAAACCGCCACCGAAAGCCCGGCAGTGGTAAGCATATAAAACCATGCATAGATCGTGTACGCGGCATTGAAATACCCCATACCGATCTCGCCGAGCAGGTGCGTCAGCGGTATTTTGAACAGAAGTCCGGTCGCTTTTACAAGCATATTTGAAAATGCAAGCAGCAGTACCCCGGTAAAAAATCTCTTTTGTGTAGTCATTATTCTGCCTTTCAAAGTGTTTTGAGTGACCGCTCAGTGACCGATAAATTCTCTGAAAAGCGAGTCGTTCGGCACTAATGCGTCGGAGATAGGCTCAAGATCGAGCATCAGCTCCCTTAACTCCGATACAAGCCCGGCGTGCGCCGTGCCGCGCATCTCGGAGATCGCTTTCAAAAGCGGGTCGCGTATTGCCGAAAGCTCATACCCGAGCAAGGAATCAAGCTTGATATCGCAAAGTTCTTTGAACGGAATTATCGAGCTTTGCTCGTTTTTTCTCACTCCGTCCCAGACTTCAAGAGTTGTCTCAACATCAATGTTGCGCGCGATTTTATCGCGGACCAGACGCCGTATGAGCCTGATCCGCTCCGGCTCGACCTTGATCTTCCCGTCGCACAGCGAATCCTCTACACTGATATATATGCTTGCTTTTTTATATTTATCAAAAAGCGACCGCACTTCGGGATATAATGCCTGTATACCCTCAAAAAGAATGACCGTATCGGCTTTCCGCGATATTTTGCGATAGCCGCACCTTGAAAGCGTTCTAAAATCATAGATCGGAATATCTGCCTCGCCGTCGCGGTCAAGCGTTTCCGTCACCTTCTCAAGCAATTCAAGATCTATTGTATGGATAGAATCGAAATCATCTTTGTATTTCGGATCAATCTTGGCGCGGTCAATATAAAAATCATCCACCGATACCGGTATTATGCGTCTCCCCGCCGCGGCGAAACGCGCCTCAAGCTTGGCGGCGGCGGTCGTCTTACCCGAACAGGTCGGTCCCGAGAGAGTAACAAATTCAAGCCCCTCGTATTCAAGCAGTCTGCCTGCAGCCTCATCTATCTTCAGTTCAAAATCCCGTTCGCATTTATCAACGTAATCCGCTTTGGCTTTTTCGTTTTCAAAGCTTTTGATAAGTTTCATGAATTTACCTCCCGCCGATCCGGAGGGCGCTCATTTCTCACCAAAGAACCGCCCTGCCGCCTGCTCTAAGCGCAGATCGTCATCAAATTCATTCTGACGCAGATATTCAAACGGATATTTCGGTTCAAACACACGCTCGATCTGCTTGATCCCTGCGTCATTATATTTTACGAACTTGGTGACGGCTCCGGCACCCACCGCAAATATTGTGTGATTTTCTTCCATTATCAATACATTATATATTCCTGCATGGCCCTCAAGCGTAAAGCCCACGTTTTCAAGATTGCCGACCGTGTTTTTCTGACGGTACATATAATACGGCAGATATCCCGAGATCTTCATGCGAAGTTGGGAATAATCCACGCTTTTTTCGGTCTCGCGGCTTTTTCTGCGGTATATTCCGGGTTCGGTCTGTCTGAACTCGGCGGATTTTTTTACGCAGAATGTATGTACGGTCACGTTTTCCGGCTCAAGCGCGAGCACTCCGTCAATCGATTTGGAAAAACTCGGGTAGCTCTCGCCGGGCAGTCCGGCAATAAGATCGCAGTTGATCGTACCTATCCCGGCGCGGCGCGCCGATTCAAATGCGGCAAAAAAATCCGCCGAGGTGTGCCGTCTGCCTATGTTATCGAGAATATTGTCATTAAGTGTTTGCGGATTCACGCTCACCCTTGTGACTCCGAACGCCTTGGCAATCATCATTTTCTCATCGGTAACGGTATCGGGTCTGCCCGATTCAAGCGTAAACTCGTCAAGCTTTGAAACATCAAAGCAGGCGTTCACGGTCGAAAGCAAGAGCTTTAGCTGGTCATCGTCAAGTATCGTCGGCGTGCCTCCGCCGATATATATCGTCACAAGCCTCATACCGAGTCTTTTGATACGCTGCGCCGTACGTTCTATATCACGGCAGAGCCGTCCGAGATATTCGGGAATGAGCGACTTCAACCGCTCGGTCGAATATGAAACGAAGCTGCAATATGCACAGCGCGTCGGGCAGAACGGGATCGAAATGTAAAGACTGCAGGTATCCATTCCGTAGCGTTCAAGCACCGCCGGTTCGTTTTGCGCGACATCAATGCAAAGCGTTGCTTTTTTGGGATTAACGAGATATTCCTTCCTGAGAATTTTTCTCACGGCAAAAGGCGTTTTCCCCGTCATAAGAAGCTCGCGCACCAGCTTTGCCGGACGTATGCCCACGAGCATACCGAAGCTCGGAGTAACACCGGTCAGCTTTTTGCCGGCTTCGCAAATTGCATATCCGCAGGCAAGCTTGACGGTACGTTCAAGACCGTTTGCGGCAAACTCAAGCTCGCTTATTCCGGTTTCGGAAGAAATGCCGTCGTTCAGCACGGCGTCCACTCTGATACGCCCATCAGACTTTGCGACATTCAGCTCAAGCCGCGGTTCATTCGTCTCGCTTTCCTTATCGGAAAATTTCTCTCCGGGGAAAAACAGCATACATAATGACTGAATATAATACCTGTTTACCGGCAGATCGCCGTTAATCCTGATCTTCATTTTCAAAAGTGCCGCGCCGCTTCGGCTCCGGCATCCTTTCCGTTTTTATATTTCGGTCGTCATTTGCGTAAGACCGCACTGTCGCAAACGATAGTTACGGGACCGTCGTTTGTAAGCGACAGCTTCATATCGGCGCCAAACACGCCGGACTCGACCTTGCCGAGCCTTTCACGCAATAGTTGTTTGAAATACTCATAAAGGCTTTCGGCGCGCTCGGGAGCGGCGCCGTCAAAATAGTCGGGACGGTTGCCTTTTTTATAATTGGCATTAAGAGTAAAATTTGAAACGACGAGCAACTCTCCGCCCACATCGCAAAGCGAAAGATTCAGCTTTCCGTTCTCGTCGGAAAATATTCTCATCTTGATTATTTTGTCGCATAAAAGCAAAGCGTCGGCTTCGGTGTCGTCACCCGCGACTCCGAGCAACACCGCAAGTCCGTTTCCGATCTTTCCGACACTTTTGCCGTCGATCGTCACTTCTGCCTGCGACACACGTTGTAATACCGCTTTCATATAGATCACTCATGTCGGCGGAGCCGACTCAAAAAAAACGATCGGTAATTTCAGACGGGGCTTTCGGGTATGCGGACTTGAAGCCGCAGTACGACTGCGGGACCTTATGCTTGGACAATGATGCCGCTCGTCTGTTTGCAGAAAATTAAGCGAAGAAGGCTTAACGCTTCACACAGACCGCGCCCGCACCGTCTCAGGCAAATCCACGGGTCACGTCGCTGACTCCCGGAACCGCCTTGAGTCTGCCGACGATGCTCTTGACATGATCGAGATTGCGGCAGGCAAGATTCAGGTTCACCGCCGCCGTTCCGTCATGCTTGGACTGATAGTTTATCGACAAAAGCGAAACCTTCATTTCGGCGAGCGCCGCCGTTATATCCGCAAGCAGCGTGATCGACTCGTCCGCATACACCTGAACGAATGCATCATAAGTGTGCGCCGCCTCGCTGACCGCTTCGGTGTCCCAGCGCGCGCTCACAAAACGCTCGGCGTTTTTGCCGTCGACCATGGATCCGCGCACATTCGGGCAGTCGTGCTTATGGATCGAGATGCCGTATCCACGGGTTAT
>DHJP01000067.1 GCA_002404395.1 Clostridiales bacterium UBA4717 | reverse complement strand
TCGTTGTAACTGATTCTTAGGAGGCGATCGCTCTATCCTGCTGAGCTACGGAAACGTATGCAGTCTCCGACAGGGTCGGAGACTCACAAATGATATTATATCACATACTTTGGATAATTTCAAGTTTTTTTGTAAAATTCACTTTATGCATCTTCGCGCGTAAGTTTTTTCACAAACCTGAATCTGTTTACTTTGATCGCGGCGGCAAGACATTTGAATATCTGGTCCGAGTTAAGGCAGAGTACTACTGCGGCGGGCGGCAGTCCGAATTTGAACGCTGCCAGATAAGATACCGGAAGCACGATAAGCCAAATGCTGATTATGTCATTTATCAACACAAACTTTGCGTCTCCGCCGCCTCGGATTATTCCGGTTATCGTGGGCATTTCGTATGCGGTGCCGATGCAGGTTATGCATAATACAAGCAAAAATTCATTCGCCATTGTCTTGGTTTCGGGGCTGAGCTTGTATAGGCTGAGGATCGGCGCGCGGAGCAGGAACAGAGAAGCGCTTGTCAGCACTCCTATGATCAGATACATTATCTGAAGCGTGCGCGAGTATTCTTTGACCTTATTAAGGTCGCCCGTTCCGACCGTCTTTCCTATAATAACCGAGGACGCTGATGCCGCTCCGACCGAGGCGACCTTCAGTATTTGAAACAGAGTGGTTGCAATTGAGTTTGCCGCGATCGCGCTGTCGTTCATATGACCGAGTATAACCGTCTGAAGTGCGGTCGAACAGCCGAACATTGCCGCGACGAGCACAAACGAGCGACTCAGCTTAAGATAGTCGAAAATTATTGTTTTATCGGGGTGCATCAGTTCCGAGAGGCGGCATTTCAGCTTCTTTTCCTTAAAAAATACGAAATATACCACGACCGCAAGCTCGGCGATTCTTGCGGCAAGTGTGCCGATAGCGGCGCCGGTGACTCCGAGCGACGGCGCGCCGAAATGTCCTTCGATGAGTGTATAGTTTATTGCGCAGTTAATTACAAGCGACATTATCGAAACGTAAAAAGCGATCTTTACCGTTTCGACCGTTCTCAGCAGTGCAAGTAATATATTGGTAGCGGCAAATATAAGATAAGTATATTTTATCAGTTTTATGTATTCGACTCCGCTCTCAATAATAAGCTCGGTATCTGTAAACAGTCCGACAATTGCGTGCGGAAAGAAAGCGGCGGCGGCAAAAAGCACCGCGGCGATCGAAAACGCAAGCATAAATGCGCCGGTGAAAGCGCGCTTTATCGGCTCGGTCTTTTGTTTGCCCCAATATTGACTTCCGATCACGACAAGCGCATCGGCACAGCCGAGTATGGTAGTCTGAAACAGAAATTGTATTTGATTTACGGCGGCGACTCCCGAAAGCGCAGTCTCGCTGTAGCTGCCGATCATAATATTGTCGGCAAGGTTTACGCTGAGCGCGATCACGTTTTGCAATACGAGCAACCAGAAAAGCGAGAAAAAGCTTTTGTAAAATGATTTGTCGCGAGTTAACATCCGAATAATCCCGTGTCCTTTTTATTGTTCGTTCGATTATATCATGCTTTTTACGTGTTTTCAAGAGATTTTGAAAATTATATTTTAATATGCGGAATTTTTGGCTCATGGGCAATAAAAAAATACGGCGGCTGATCGCCGCCGTATACGTTGAGCGCATACACGGTTACTTTAACTCGCTTGTTTTGATGAAGTAGTAAATGCTTGCTCTCACTTTCTTTCCTCCCGGTATCTCGGGAGCGTCTATATAATCAAGCGCAGCGAATGCGATATATTTTTCGGTTATTTTGCCGGGATATCGGTGTCCCGGCTCCAAAACGTCGACAATTACGACCTTGTTTTTATCGATGTCATAGTACATCGGGTCAGCGGCTATATAATTGTTCCATGAAATAAATTTGTCGGAACTTTCGGCATTATCAATGTTAGTGTTGCCGATGTATATGGGTTTTGCCTTCTTGCCGTCGAAATATGCTACTCCGCTTTGAGTGTCCCAATAAGTATAACCTACGATAATATTTTCCGATGCGTTGAAAGCAAAGTATTCTTTGCCGAATGAGATCGTTTTGGAGCTTTTTATATTTCGCAATACATATTCTTCGGAGGTCTCGTCAAAGCTGAGCCAGCTCAAGCCTTTGTACGGTACGGGATTAGCTGCACGGTTTTCGGCAATCAAATTTAGCTCGTCTTTTTCAAGATTGTACTCATAAAGATTTATATTCGCTTTACCGTTCTCCCATCCTACGGTTTCATCAAAATACACACAGTTTCCGTCAAGCACGTCATTGCTCCAACTTATTGAATGAATTGTACGGTATTTCTTATGCACTCCATTTTCTATGTCGTAATAATGGGAGGAATATCTGTGTTCATTTATGTCTTCGCTTTCACACCATATGATATATTTATCATTTGCAGCCGAGAAACCTATACCGTATTCGGTTTCATAAGTGAACAGTTCTTCTTCCGTACCGGTTTCCATATTATACCGTGAGAACAGATTGAGGGTTTCGGTAGGTCTGCGTTGAATATATATATAATTTCCTGCAACAATTGTAGACGGAGTGTCGTAGTCATTCAGACATTCGATCTCAATTTTACCAAATTCCAGATCCGGATATGCTTCTGAAAATTTCAGAGGTTCATTAAAGAATTTTTGCTCGTAGTTTTGTCCCCCCACCTGACTGTTCAGCACAACTGTAGGTTCGGTATTCCCGATAGTGCCGTAATAATCAAAAAACGCCTGTTTTGTGCCGCAGGAAGAAAGAAGCAAAACGGTAGCAGCTATTGCGGCGGCAAGGGGAAATACTGTTTTCCTTATGTGCATATGTTCCTCGCTTTCCAAACTTTCCAAAGAAGAATGTGATCATATACGGCGGCTGATTGCCGCCGTATACGTCGATCATTGTATGATTTTATATATTACCAAATGATACCATGACCTGAAGAGAAGCTATACATAGTTTCTAATTTTACCTTATCATATGCTTTAATGGATGCGCTCCAAGAAACCTTTTCTGATTTGGCGGGATCTGCATAACGAACCTCGGTAACTTTTTGCTGATCAATATCCCAAGTAATTCCGTAGGCAACGATCCAATGTGAAATGTCAGTATTTGTAGTATACCCGGGTAAGTGAGAAGCGGCGGTAACTTCTTTTTTCGAAATTCCGCAGATCAATACCGGTACTTCGTCAATGGCAATATCGGATTTCAATTTTTCGGAAAGTTCATCCTCGGTAAATGTTCCGAAATATGAATTGTATGGGCTGTATGTATGGTCAACTTTTGAATTTAAATAGGTTGCCGCCGGGTAATATCTGGTATTTGTTGCCTGTGATTGAGAACCGGCAAACCATGCCAATGGAGAGTCAACGTCATATGCTTCTTCTGCAATTTCTTCCTGTGTCATGTCAATATTATAGTATTCCAATATACTTTGAAGTGCGGAATATCCGCAATAATAGTCTGTTTCCTGAGGGTGTTGAATAATGTCGTGTACGCTGGGGTAAACCATAGCGTACGGCATTAAGCCTTGATTGTAACGGGATATAAGCCTGTTATGGTATTCTTGGTTGAGAAATTTTTGAAAATTTATTTCCTTTTGTTTAAGACGCTGTTCAACTTCGTCCCAATTTTCCATGTTTTTGCGCATTGCGGGAGGAAGTTGACTATCATCTTCCACATATATTACAGGTGCATTGTCTATATAATTTGCGGATACACTAATGCAAGGCATTGTAATGCTGAGAAGAACCATACCTGCGGCAATAACTTGTTTTATAGTTTTTTTAGTCATAATAAAAATTCTCCTTTTCAAGTGTTATATTTAACAATACATCAAATTAACCGAAATATTTTCCGTCCTTTTTACTTCTGCATCGGCAATTGCACGTCCTTTCGCAAATTTATTTATCCTTGCAATATAAAAGACTTCAGAAAGGGCAATTTTGTCAGATGTTTTTTTGCAAAAAATTCGGTTTTGTATACGTGCACAAAATCAAAGCTTGTTTTTTGTGCATAAAAGCAACGCTTTATTCTGTATTTAACGTAAATTGCTATTGAATCGCTTTCGCAATTTCTATAAGGAGATTTTTCGCCGATACTGCGATATGATTATTATAAAATTGACGGCTGCATTTCAGACTGCGCATTAAATTGCATCAATACTTATTGCAATGGCAAATGATAATGCGCAGAAAATCATTATTGCCGCTATGATATGACGATGGGTCTTTAATATTGTGCCGAATTCAATTTGCAGGTGCGCGCAATGTTCGGCGAGTAGGATTTTTCTTTTGAGCGGTTTCGGGATCGTGAGTGGTTCAAGTTCCGATTCAAGAAAGGCTTTAGCACAGGCTTTTTCGATAACGTCCGCTTCCATGTTAAGCAGGATGTCAAGTTTTTGATCGCTTATCGCATTGTTCACAAGAATCGTCCTCCAATATTTCCTTGATTTTCTTTTTTGCCCGATATATCCGATCTTTTAGTGCCGAAAGCGAGATTCCGAGATAGTCTGCGGCTTCTGAATAAGAAAAATCACGCGAATATACAAGATAAACTGCCGCTTGCAATTCTTGTGATAATTCCGCAATTGCTCTTTTTACGATTGCGCGTTCCTCTGCGCTGATAATTATATCCTCAACACCGGGAGAGCAGTCCGTAAGATCGATTTCATAAATTTCTTCGTCATACTCTTGGTGAATTGAAATTTCTCGTGCCGTTCGCCGTTTGCTTTTTTTAAAATTCGTTTTTGAAATGTTTTCGATAGAAGCCATGAGTCCGAATTCTACAAGTGTAAGAACTTTTTCGCGCATAATACTTTCATTCTCAAACTTATCAACATATTTAATTATTTTTAAAAAAGTCTCCTGTACGGCATCTTTGGCGTCCTCGTCGTTTTTTAATATGTACATGGCGCGCCTGTACATTAGGTCTCCGTATTCCGATACAAGCTTTGATATGAAGCGGCGTTCATTGTCGCCAAGCAGCATTATACCTGTTACAAACAAAACTTCAGCTCCTTTTAAGTGGTATATATACGCTATACCGCTTAAAAATTGTTTTTCTTACAAAAAAAGGAGCAAATTAGAATAAATTTTCAAAGCGTTCACGGATATTTTGTATTTCTGCGTGCCTTTACGACTATATTATATCATAAATTTACATTTTTGCAACAGCGTTTTTCCCGTGTCGGTGTGCACGTGAAACACTCGGTTTTATATTTTTATTTTTTGACGTCGTTTTTCGGAAAAAGCTTGACTTTTTAACGTCTGTATGTAATAATTGTTATGGTATAATTTGCTTATGCAGAATACGAACGATACCGAATTATAATCTCCGACGATGACGTGCTTCACCGTCGGCGGCATTAAAAGGAGAGCAGTATGATAAAGGTTACAATATGGAACGAGGGCAGACACGATAAAACAAGCGCGGAGGTCAAAGCGCTTTACCCCGAGGGTATGCATAATTGCATAAAGGACTTTCTTTCTGAGGATGAGAACCTGCTCGTCAGAACGGCAACGCTTGACGGTCCCGACTTTCTGACCGATGAATTACTTAACGATACCGACGTGCTTTTCTGGTGGGGACATATTGCGCATAATGAAGTGCCCGACGAGCTTGCTGAGAAGATACGTCAGCGCGTAATGACGGAAAGAATGGGCTTTATCCCGCTTCACAGCGCGCACAAGTCAAAGCCGTTCCAGCTTATTGTCGGCACGACCGGCGATCTTGTCTGGGGCGACGATCAGCGCGAGATCGTATGGAATATGCTCCCGTCTCATCCGATAGCTCAGGGGGTACCGGCATATTTTACCTTTCCTAAGGAAGAGATGTACGGCGAGCCTTTCATGATCCCTCAGCCCGATGAGCTTGTTTTCACAAGCTGGTTTGAGGACGGCCATATTTTCCGCAGCGGACTTTGCTATTACAGAGGACTCGGAAAGATATTCTACTTCCAGCCCGGTCATGAAGGAAATCCGATCTTCCATGATAAGACCGTGCAGCACATACTCAGAAATGCGGTATATTGGGCGGCTCCCTGCGATACGCTCGTCCCGAAGCCTACCTGCCCGCGCGAAGGCTCGATACTCGAAGCGATAAAAGCCGAGGAAAACAAGTAATACTCTTATGCGGCAGTTTCGATAAATCATATACGGAGCTGCCGTTTTTTATACGGTCACAGTACTTGAGTCGGCTTCGCCGACATGGATATTATTATGCTTAAACTCCAGAATTTTCACAAAAGCACCGAGGTGCTTCACTACGGTTGCGAAGAACCGCGGGCTTATTTTATTCCGTTTGAAAGCAAAGAGGCGGCAAGCGAGGGAGTACGCGGCAAAAGCCGTTATTTCAAGTCGCTTTGCGGCACATGGGATTTTAAATACTTCAATTCACCGTCCGAAGTAGACGATTTTACCGAGCTTGAGCCGGGCGAGGAGCTGTTTGAATACGAAAAGCTTACCGTTCCGATGAATTGGCAGCTTGAACTTGAACGCGGATACGACAAGCCGCAGTATACAAACGTAAACTATCCGATACCGCTCGATCCCCCGCACGTGCCCGATGATAACCCCTGCGGACTTTACAACCGCGATTTCTTTGTCCCGGCAGAGTTGCTTGAAAGCAAGGATATATACATAAATTTTGAGGGAGTCGATTCCTGTTTCTACCTTTATATAAATAATACCTTTGTGGCATACAGTCAGGTAAGCCATATGACAAGCGAGATAAATTTAACCGACTATCTGAACCCCGGTATCAACAATATCAAGGTGTTGGTGCTTAAGTGGTGCGACGGCACTTATCTTGAGGATCAGGATATGTGGCGTTTCTCGGGTATATTCCGCGAGGTTTATCTGCTTTATCGTGACCGTGCGCATATTGTCGATATTTACGCAAGACCCGAGGTGAGCGAGACGCTTATCGACGGCAAGCTTGAAGTGGAGCTTTCGGCAAACGCAAAACTTGCGTGCGAATACACGCTGAGATCCCCGTGCGGCTGCGTGGTGGATTCGGGAAAGACCCGAAGCGCGAAAAATTCAAAGTTTGAGATCAGAGTGTCCGAAGTCAGCCTGTGGTCGGACGAAGAGCCGAAGCTGTACACGCTGGAACTCCGGAGCGGCGATGAGCACATTTCGCTGAAAGTCGGTTTTGTTCGCCGCGAGATAGTTGACAGTGTTATCCTTATCAACGGCAAAAAGGTAAAAGCGCGCGGCGTAAACCGCCATGACAGCCACCCCGAGCTCGGACACGCTACACCGTATGAGCATATGCTGCGCGATATCATGATAATGAAGCAGCATAATGTCAACATGATACGCACCTCTCATTATCCGAACGATCCGCGTCTTCCCGAGCTTTGCGATAAGTTCGGTATTTACCTTGTGGATGAGACCGATCTTGAGTGTCACGGAATGCAGTGCGGCGGAAATTGGAGCCAATTGTCTGATTCGCCCGAGTGGCGCGAAGAATATGTAGACCGCGCAATGAGAATGTTTGAGCGTGACAAAAACCATGCTTCGGTGCTTATGTGGTCGCTCGGCAACGAATCGGGCTACGGTGAAAATCACCGTGAGATGAGCCGCGCGATCAAGCGCCGTGATACTTCGCGCTTCCTGCACTATGAGGGGGCAAATTCAGGATATATGCACGGCAAACTTGACCGCGAGATCGTGGATCTTGAAAGCACCATGTACCGCGCGGTCCCGGATATTGAAAAGTGGCTTGAAAATCCCGACTATGATCAGCCGATATTCATGTGCGAATACTGCCATGCAATGGGCAACGGCCCCGGCGATCTCAAGGCTTACTTTGACCTTGTGCTTAAAAACGACCGCTTCTTCGGCGGCTGTATCTGGGAGTTCATCGACCATTCGGTAAACATCGGCGAAAAGGTCGGGGACAAAGCCAAATTTACTTACGGCGGAGATTTCGGAGAATTTCCGCATGACGGCAATTTCTGTGTGGACGGACTCGTTTATCCCGACCGCCGCGTACACACCGGATTGCTTGAAGCAAAACAGGTGTATGCACCGGTGCGCACAAGACTTATCGATCCCGAAAACGGAACGATAGAGATCACGAGCCTACGCGCTTTCAAAAAGCTTGACGATATAAGCCTTGTGTGGACATATGAGGAAAACGGCGAGACTGCGGCTTCGGGAAGTATTCGTTCGCTTTCGGCGGAGCCCGGCGGAAAGCTTACTGTTACGCTCGGCTACTCGGTCGATCCGAAAAAGTACGGCTATCTGTTGCTCTCCTACCGTGAAAATATCAAAACTGCTTATTCTGAGGTCGGTCATGAGGTATATATTGATCAGTTTGAGATCAACATACCCGAGACTGTGTCGGATACTCTGCGTTACGACTCGCCGATAGAGTATGTTGACGGTGAAAGATACATAAACATCGCGGTCGGCGACACTACTTGGAGAGTAGATAAGCAAAGCGGCCTTGTTGACAGTCTGTGCAGCGACGGCACCGAATTTTTGAGCGCTCCGATCACGCCGAACGTATGGCGCGCGCCGATCGACAACGATCGCAACATCAAGAATACCTGGTATGACAAAGCGCTCGACAAACTTTTCGTGAAGTGCTATTCCTGCACGGTAGATGCCTTTGACGATGATTTTGTAAAGGTCCGCGTCAAGCAGTCGCTCGGCGCAAATTATCATATGCCGGCAATTATGCTTGAGGTCGTATATACTTTCCGTGCCTCAGGCGAGCTTGAGGTCTGCGCCGATGCCGACGTTAAGGTTGACTGCGTGCTTCCGCGTTTCGGATATCGCATAATTCTGCCCGAGCTGTTTGAAAATCTTACTTATTTCGGACTCGGACCGAAAGAAAATTATGCCGACAAGCGGCTTGCCGCCACCATAAGACGCTACCGCACGACCGTGAGCGAAAACTTTGAGCACTATGTGCGTCCGCAGGACAACTCCAACCATCATTCCACGAGATGGGCTGAGCTTGCTCATATTGCCGGACAGTCGATACTCTTTGCTTCGGCTAAGGGCTTTGACTTCAACGCACAGCACTTTACCGCCGAACAGCTTACCGAGACGGCTCATGATTACGAGCTGATCCCGCTCAAGGAGACTGTCGTTTATATTGACTGCAAGCAGGCAGGCTCTGGCTCCAATTCCTGCGGTCCCGCTTTGGCTCACGAATATACGGTGCATGAGAAAAAGCTTTCATATTCGTTTGTGATCAAACCGTCGTTTGAAGCAAACGCCGAGGGCTTTGAACTGATATAATGCTTATCCCGATGATCGGAAAACCGATCATCGGGATTTTTTGCGAAAAGGACTTGACAAATACCCATGAGGGGTATATAATCATAATACCCGAGAGGGGTATGCGCCGTAAGACGAAGCGGCACAAAAGCGTATGAACGGAGCGGAGAATTATGGAAGAAAAAAAGTGTTGTCATTGCTCTTTGCGCAAGAAAGAGCGATCGCCCGAAGAGTACAAGCGGCTGATACACCGACTGAACCGAATAGAGGGGCAGATACGCGGTATCAGAAAAATGGTTGAGGACGGCGCGTACTGTCCCGATATACTCGTACAGTCTGCGGCGGCGAATGCAGCGATAAACGCATTTAACAAGGAACTGCTTGCCGATCATCTCAGGACCTGTGTGACGCATGATATTAAAGCGGGCAATGATGAAATAATCGACGAGCTGGTTCTCACATTGCAAAAACTCATGAAATAAGGCAAAGGGGGTAATAATATGATCAACGTGATCTTGCCGATGATAATAATTGTTGCGGTCGTAATCGCATTGGTGTCGTCGATACGCCATTTTAAAGGTGAGGGCGGCTGCTGCGGCGGCGCGTCTGAAGTGCGCGTCAAACGCAAAAAGCTTGACGGAAAGCTGATCGGAAAAAAGCAGATGAAGATCGACGGTATGCACTGTGAAAATTGCAGAAATCGGGTCGAGCGTGCGCTTGACCGTATTGACGGCGTGTCGGCAAGAGTGAATCTTCGCAAAAAAACTGCCGAAATTTCACTTGACCGCCCGATCGACGACGCAGTGCTTGAAGATGCAGTCGAAAAAGTCGGCTATCATGGCGAGGTAATCAAGGAGTAAAGAAAGGTTTGCGCTATGACAAAATATAATATTACAGGTATGAGCTGTGCCGCCTGCTCTGCCCGTATCGAAAAGGCGGTTTCGGGGCTTGACGGAGTCGATTCGTGCTCGGTCAATCTGCTTACAAATTCGATGACGGTGGAGGGGAGCGCGCCCGAATCCGTTGTTATTGAGGCGGTAAAAAAAGCCGGATACGGCGCTTCGACCGAAAGCGGCGAAAGCGCGCCGAATACGGCGGAAGATACTTCCGTTGCCGAGATAAAAGCACTTCGCACCCGGCTGGTGACATCTGTGGTGTTTTTGATCGTGCTGATGTATTTTTCCATGGGACATATGATGTGGGGCTGGCCGCTGCCGCCGTTTCTTGACGGCAACCATGTTGCCATGGGAATTTTGCAAATGCTTTTGACTATAGTAATAATGGTAATCAACCGTCACTTCTTTATAAGCGGTTTTAAAAGCCTTTGGAACCGTGCGCCTAATATGGACACGCTCGTTGCGCTCGGTTCGGCGGCGGCATTTGTTTACAGTACGTATGCGCTGTTTGCGATGACCTCAGCGCAGGTGCGCGGCGATTTTGAGACTGTCGCTATGCTTATGGATGAGTTCTATTTTGAGTCGGCGGCTATGATTCTGACACTGATAACGGTCGGAAAAGCGCTTGAAGCCAGATCAAAGGGCAAGACTACCGATGCACTTAAGGGGCTTATGAAGCTGGCGCCGCAAAGCGCAACGATAATCAAGGACGGCAAAGAGGTCGACGTACCGATCGGCGAGGTCAGGATCGGAGATATTTTTACCGTGCGTCCGGGCGAGAGTATCCCGGTCGACGGAGAGGTGATCGAGGGCGAAAGCGCGGTTGACGAATCTGCCATAACCGGCGAGAGTATTCCGAGCGAAAAGAGTGTCGGCAGCGCGGTTACGTCGGCTACACTGAATCGTTCGGGATATCTTAAGTGCCGTGCGCTGAGAGTCGGTAAGGACACGACGCTTTCTCAGATAATTGATATGGTAAGCAACGCGGCGGCAACAAAGGCGCCGATCGCGAAGATCGCCGACAAGGTTTCGGGCGTATTTGTTCCGACTGTGATAGGTATTGCGCTCGTGACTACTGCAGTATGGCTTTTTTTCGGAAAAAGCGTGGGATTCGCGCTTGCGCGCGGTATTTCGGTGCTTGTTATAAGCTGTCCCTGTGCGCTCGGGCTGGCTACTCCGGTCGCGATAATGGTCGGCAGCGGACTCGGAGCCAAAAACGGAATCCTGTTCAAGACTGCGGCTTCGCTTGAGGCAACCGGGCGGACCGAGACGGCAGTGCTTGATAAAACCGGAACGATAACTTCCGGCAAGCCGAGCGTGACCGATATTATACCTTTCGGCGGTAATGACGAGCGTGTGCTTTTGCAGGCGGCGTTCGATCTTGAAGCCCGCAGTGAGCATCCGCTTGCGCGCGCGATCGTTGAACGCGGCGAGTCGGCGGGGCTTGAAGCGGCAGGCGTCGGCGAATTTGCCGTAAAGCCCGGCAACGGTCTGACGGCAGTCAGAGACGGCAGACGGCTGATCGGCGGAAATGCAGAATTCATTTCGGGTGCAATGAAACTTCCGAGCGAGGCCAAGACGATGTCCGAGTCGCTTTCGGGAGAGGGAAAAACGCCGCTGTTTTTCGGAGAAGACAAGAATTTTCTCGGTATTATCGCGGTCGCTGACACAGTGCGTGAGGACAGCGCCGACGCGATAAGCGCGCTTAAAAATATGGGCATTGAGGTCGTGATGCTTACCGGTGACAATCGACTCACCGCCGAAGCAATCGGAAGCAAAGCCGGGGTCGATGAGATCATATCCGATGTACTGCCGGGCGGTAAGGAAGCCGAGATACGCAGACTCCAAGCCTCGGGCAGGGTTGCAATGGTCGGAGACGGCATAAACGACGCGCCTGCGCTGACCCGTGCGGATATCGGAATTGCTATAGGCGCGGGAACCGACGTTGCAATTGATTCCGCCGATATAGTGCTTATGAAGAGCAGACTGAGCGACGTATGCGCGGCGATAAGACTGAGCCGTGCGACACTCCGCAATATTCATGAAAACCTGTTCTGGGCATTTTTCTACAACACCATCGGAATACCGCTTGCCGCAGGTGTGTTCATACCGTTTGGGATCACATTGAGTCCGATGTTCGCGGCGGCGGCAATGAGCCTGTCAAGCGTATCGGTGGTAACAAATGCGCTGAGACTTAATTTATTTGATCCGAATAACGCGCGGCATGACCGCCGCTTTATCGGATCGGGAAAACAAAATAAAAATTCAAAGGAGAAAAAAGTTATGGAAAAGACTGTTTACATTGAGGGAATGATGTGCGCTCACTGTGAAGCTGCCGTAAAAAAAGCGCTTGAAGCGTTAAGCGAGGTCGAGTCTGCGAGTGTGAGCCATGAAGCCGGTACTGCCGTTGTTGAGCTGAAGGCTCAAATATCCGACGATACGCTTAAAAAGGCGGTCGAGGATAAGGATTATAAGGTCACAAAGATTGTATAAATCAAAATAAATGAAAAAAGCCGTAAATGCCTGCGCCTTCCTGAAAGAAGCAGTGCATTTACGGCTTTTGTGCTACTTATCGATTGTCTGTTTCATAAGCGTTGCAGAAGTTGCAAAGCATTTCGGCAACAATGTATCTTGCTGCCGCGCCCTGCGGATTCAGCATTTGGTTTTCGGGAGAATAAATTTTATTTTCCAAAGCCCAAAGCACTTCGAGCATTGACCATTCGGAAACATTGTTTATATCCGACCATGCGCTGAAATCAATGTCTGATTCGGTAGTTTCGATTCCGTAAAGCTTAGCAAATCTGGCAATAAATACGATTGCCTGTTCAATAGTTACTTCGTCATCGGGACCGAATATTCCTTCACCGTATCCGTTTGCGATACCTTTTTCGGCAGCCCATGTAACATATTTCGCATAGTACGAATCAGCAGCCACGTCGTTAAATGAAGCTTCGGTATAGCTGTTCACATCGACTTTTGCAAGTCTTCCGAGAACAGTGACGAACATTGCGCGCGACATGGTTACCATCGGGGAAAATTCGGTTTCCGAAGTCCCCTTGAAAAGGTCGTTTTCATATACGAAGCTGACCGCGTCGTAATAACTGTCGGATTCGCTCACGTCGGTAAACGGATTGACCTTGGTATCGGTATCGGGTTCCTTTTCGTCGGTTTCCGTCGGAATTACCGTCTCTTCTGCCGCTTTCGATTTTGCGAAGGTAACGCTTATGCTCTGATCCGAATATACTCTTTTGAAGGTGTATTCTTCGGTAGGCTCGATCTCTTCGCCGTTAACTGTGATCGTTTTGATCTCATAGCCTTCGTTTGCGGCGATTGTGAAAGTTATCTTTGCGCCGCGCTTGACCGAATTTTCGCCGGACGGTATGATCGTTCCGCCCTCACCGGCACTTGAAGTAACAATAAATTCGGTATCCGCGACCTCAATGTGGGGTTTCTTCTTTGCGGCGATAACCGTTATATCTATAGAAACGGTATCGTCTTCAGGTACGATGCCTTCGGGAAGTGCTGTAAGCCTACCGTAGAGCTTGAAGCTTTGTTCATATTTTGAAGACTTGTTGTAGTCGGCGTTTACAAGGTCCCACTCGATGCCGGCAGTGTACTTGGAGCCGTCGGGCAGCGTGATTTCTACCGACTCGGGCAGCCCGATATTTTCAAGGTCGGCTCCGTTTGCGACATTTGAGATCGGAGCGATCTCGGAGATCTCGATTTTGGAATATGTACCGTATTTTGCATATACGTTCATATCCGATTCGGGTATTGTGTCGGCAGTTACTTCATTTCCCGCTGAAAACCAACCGATGAAGTATTTGCCGTCGATTGCCGGAACATTCGGAATGTTTTCGGCTCCGATTGCCGTATTTTCCGGAACATTTACTTCTACGGCTGTTGCGTCGCCTGAATCAGCGTCCGGAACATAGAAAACGACTTTGAAGCTTGTTCCTTTTTCGCTGAATTTTGCCGCTACATACATATCTTCGGTGGGAATAGTTTCTGCAGTTACTTCCACACCCTTACAGTACCAACCGTCAAAACTGCGGGTCGGCAGCTCGGGCGCGGCAGGCATATTCGATTCGCCGATAGCATTTCCTTGAATGACTTCGATCTGATACTGTTCTGTGCTTCCGTCTGCTTTCGGAATCAGAAAAGTAACCGTAAAAGAGTCGGCGGCATATACGGGAATCAGCGAGATAAGCATTAAGACCGCGAGCAATGCGGATATCAGCTTACAACTGTGAAATGTTTTTGACATTAAGAGTCCTCCTTAATTTTTGCCGTTTAATTCTGTGCGGATTCAACGGTGATCGTCTCTAAGACCATGTGCGAGTGTCCGTCATGCGCTTCACTGTTTATAATTGCGGTGATGCGGATCGGAGCGTTTTCCTCCACTTCTTTTTCCAAATAACGGATAGGCATTCCGACTGCTTCAGCGCCTTCCGCCGTTTTGGGGATCAGATAAGGCGTAGCTTCACCGTGAACGGTTTGTAAAGAAAAGATTCCTTCAAGGCAGTAGACCTGCCCGATGTAATTGTCCGGATGCTCATTGATGTCGGCGATCGTGTCGCTGAGATTTTCGGCATCAACGGTATGAATATCCGATTCTATTAATCGAAGCACATCTTTTTCTTCTTGCGTGAGTTTGATCGTTTTGTACGGCGACCTGCCGTATGCGGCATTACAGCCGCATAACAGCAGAGCGAGCACAAGGATCAGGATAAATTGTCTTTTCATTATTCGGATCCATCTCAAATAAATTCATCAGATTTTTTCGGTTACAGTGTATGAATCTCCGCACTTTCCGCAGGTGTATGTATAGGTAATTGCGGTAAAATCACTGCTGTACGCGACATTTGTCAGCGCATAAGCATGAGTATGTGCAAGCTTCGGGATGCTTTCGGTTCTGGCAGTGCTGCAAACAGTGCAGGTGTAGGTCATAACGCCCTCGGATT
>DHJP01000085.1:7020-11732 GCA_002404395.1 Clostridiales bacterium UBA4717 | reverse complement strand
TTCAAGACTTTGATCAATTTCCTTAATCATGCTGTCCGCTTCACGGCAAATGGTTTCCATAGATTGACGAAGCTCTTTTATTTCCTTGCCCTCACTCCATCCCGCGATATAACCGAAGGAGTATTCGCTTGTATCAATCCCATAGTGTTGGCAGATTGTATAGGCTATGCTTTCTGCCTGTACCTCGCGGGTACGACGGTCAACCATCACGCCGTTTTCGGCGTCAATCATATCTCTGTCGTGTAAACGGGAATGAGCAATCTCATGGATCGCTGTCTTGACGTTCTGCGCTTCGCTCATCCCCTCGGCAATCGCAATGCGCTTATCGACTTGGTGATAAAATCCATGGGAAGTTCCCTCAATCGTTTCAAAGTCTATCGGCACTTTCGACATTCGTTTCAGAGCCTCAAAGAAAATGCCGTATCCTTCCACATTGTTGGTTAAGTCATTGACTTCGGCAAGTTCAGGAAGCGGTTTGCCGTCTGTCTGACTGACATCAAAAACCGAAGTGATTTTGAAATACGGCTGATTGACCGTAACCGTCTCTTTTTTGACTTCACCGTTTTCATCAACTACGGGCTTCTGTGTTTCGGGATCAAGCATATCCCGTTCTACTTCCAACTTTCTCGGCGCGGGCGCGAAAATCTTGATCGCCTTTTCGCCTTTCTTTACATTTCGCTCAAATTTCTTTTGCCATGCTCCGTAGCCTGCAACAAGGGTAGCATCGGGCTTCTGCAAAGCAATGAGCAATGTGTTTGAAAAACTGTAATTATGAAACTGAGACATTACACGCAGATATTCCGTATACTTCTCGGAGCTGAAAAGTTCCTTTACGCCTTGCTCCAATTTTTTGGTTATCTCTTTTAATTGCTGTTGTTGCTTATTTTCCGCCAATATAAAATACCTCCTGAAAATCTGCTCCCGCCGATATTTTTATCGACGGGAGCGCTTTGTTAAATCTCCGGTTCTTTTCTCTTTGTGCTTAGCTGCGCCGCTTCACGGTCTTTTGTTTTTTCCTGCATCCGGTGCAGTCTGTCAAGCACGGACACTCTTTGCACGGGCTTGTCCGCAACCTCGTCCTCATCGTCTGAAATATCGCTGAATCCATGTTCATCGCCGTCCTTGTCGGCGTCCATATTAAGCAGTGCGTTTAACTCAGACAGACGTTCTTCTTTTGCTTTCAGCTCCGCTGCCTGCTCAAACGGCTTTGAAATCTCCTCCTTTGCATTTGCCATTTGAATATGCAATGTTTCAAGACGCTCCTCTGCCTGCTTCAAATGATTCGGAATATCCGCAAGCGCATTGTTGATTCTCGTAATATTACCGATAGCATCCGTACCGATCTCCACTTTGTAACTGCTTTTTCCGCGCAGAGTAAGTTCAAATACGCTGTTGAACACGTCATAACGGACGCTCATCCGAAAGCCTGCATAACTGCCGATCTCTCCCTCCTTGCCGATGGCTTTCATACCCGAGCAGGCGGCGATAACGGCAAGTCCCGCTTCCTTTTTGTTGTCGAAGGTCTTTCCGACTACTTCCATACGGAAGTTATCGTTGTCCTTCGGTACGTTTTCTGCCGCCGCAATTTGGTCTGTTTTCAACCCTTCAATGCGTTCTTCGGTTGCCGTAATCATTTTCGGGAAATTCACAAGAATATCGTCCTCCAAACGATACCGCTGTGAATCAAAATTGGCTTTGAGAAGTCGCAGCTTTGCGACCTGAACATCCAAATCCATCTTTTCCTTGATATACGGATTCCCCGTAGCAAGCGCCTTAATTTCCGCATAGCTCAGCGCCGCTTCGTCGATATCATCGGCGCTTCGGACGGGACTTTTGCTTGTCATGATCTGTGAAATAAATTTTTGCTTGTTTTCAAGAAGCTGCCACGAGTACGCATCGAAAGTGCCTTTCGTAATATAGCGAAAAATCCTGACCTGCGGAAACATATTGCCCTGACGGATAATTCTGCCCTCCTGCTGTTCGATATCGGACGGTTTCCACGGCACATCCAAATGATGCAGTGCGATAAGCCTGTCCTGCACGTTCATTCCCGGTCCCATCTTGGCGGTTGAACCGATAAGTACACGCACCTCACCGTTTCGTACTTTGGCAAACAATTCCGCCTTGCGGATTTCGGTATTTGCTTCATGAATAAAAGCAATCTGTTCGGTAGGAATGCCTTTTGAAATCAACTTATCGCGAAAATCATCATAAACGTTATACTCACCGTCACCCTTTGGCGTGGAAAGGTCGCAGAATACAAGCTGCGCCGCTTTATCCTTTGCAGTTTCCTGCCATACGGAAAAGACATTTTCCACACAGTTGTTGGTCTTGCTGTTCGGATTATCGGGGAGCAGTGGATTATTCAAACGCTGATCAAGGGCAAGCTTTCTCCCATCGTTTGTGATTTTGAGCATATTGTCTACGCTCGGATCAACACCGCCGTTACGGACAATTTCCGCACGTTCTCCGAGAGCTTCAACCATTGCTGTCTGTTCCTCACTTGGTTCAGATACAACATCGGTGTAAATCGCCTCAGGCACGGGCAGTTTCAGCATATCCGATGTTTGAATGTCGGCAGATTCCTTGAACACCGACATTAACTCCGGCAGATTGAAAAACTTTGCAAATCTCGTTTTTGCACGATATCCGCTGCCCTCGGGCGCAAGTTCAACGGCTGTTACCGTTTCACCGAAGGTAGATGCCCATGAATCAAAATGCCCGAGGTTCATGCTCTGCAAGGTGTCATACTGCAAATACCGCATTAACGTATAAAGCTCGGTCATGCTGTTGGAGATCGGCGTTCCTGTGGCAAAGGTTATACCGCGATTTCCCGTAAGCTCATCCATATATCTGCATTTAGCAAACATATCTGAGGATTTTTGCGCTTCGGTCTGCGCAATACCTGCGATGTTCCGCATTTTCGTGTACAGGAACAAATTCTTGAATCCATGGCTTTCGTCCACAAAAAGACGGTCAACTCCAAGTTGCTCAAAGGTAACAACATCATCCTTTTTGCTTTGGTCGTTCAGCCGTTCAAGCCGTGTCTCCAAGGATTTTCTCGTCTTTTCCATTTGCTTTATAGTATAGTTTTCAGCGTTTTGGTCTTTTGCCTCCTCAATCTGCTCCATAAGCTCATCAATTTGTTCTTCAAGCATGCGCCGTTGCCGTTCTATCGACAGGGGAATACGCTCAAACTGACTGTGACCGATGATGACCGCATCGTAATCGCCCGTAGCGATTCTCGCACAGAATTTCTTGCGGTTGGCAGGCTCGAAATCCTTTTTTGTCGCTACGAGAATATTCGAACCGGGATAAAGTTTCAAAAAGTCCGATCCCCACTGCTCGGTCAAATGATTCGGAACGATAAACAAAGACTTTTGGCAAAGTCCGAGCCGCTTGCTTTCCATTGCAGCCGCGATCATCTCAAAGGTTTTACCCGCGCCCACACAATGAGCAAGAAGTGTATTATTCCCATAGAGAACGTGCGCAACGGCATTTTTCTGATGCGGACGAAGTGAAATCGTGGGATTCATGCCCTGAAAGGTAATATGACTTCCGTCATACTCACGGGGACGAACCGAGTTAAACCGCGTGTTATATTCCGTCACAAGTTCGGCACGGCGAGTCGGATCGCGGAAGATCCAATTTGCAAATTCCGCTTTGATAGCGTCCTGCTTTTGCTGTGCGAGCATGGTTTCTTTTTTGTTTAACACACGCTTTTCTTTGCCGTCCTCCGTTACTTTGTCAAAAATACGGGTGTCGCGAAGATTGAGCGCATCTTCAAGGAGCTTATAGCCGTTCACGCGGTCTGTTCCGTAGGTCATGCGCACCCGGACATTCCCATAGCTGTCACGGCTTTTGCCGCTGATGTTCCATTCGCCCGTAGACTGCGAATACCGTACATCAATCGTGTCTCCAAGCAAATAACGCGGCGTTTGGAAAAGTTCGCCCATAAAATCACGGATATATTCGGGTTTAATCCAAGTTGCTCCGAGACGGATTTCAATCTCCGAAGCTTCAAGGTCTTTCGGCTGCACCTGCTCCAAAAACGCTACATTTACCGCATATTTCGAATCGTTCTCGGCAAACGTTTTTGCAATTTCAAGCTGCTTTCTGACATTACCCGAAAGATATTCGTCGGCGGTTTCCCATTCGTCATTTAACGGATTCAGGAAAATAACCCCCTGCAATTCTTCCGTAAGCTCCGCTTCATTCTTACCCGTAAGCTGCATCATATACGGAATATCCACTCTCGCTTTTTCTCCCATGGATACTGCAAGTGCTTCGCTCGCGGTATCAACCTGTGTCACAATCTCGGCTTTCTTGATAGTGCGCTTGGTAAACATATCTGCTTTGCGCTCTAAATTCCCCTCATGGTCAACGACTTCAAGAGAACACAAAAGGCAATAACTGTTATCCTGATTGAAAGCTCGCTTATTGGCACTGCTGTTAATGAGTCCGTACTTGCGGGTATAATCGTCGTACAAGCGATTCAATTTACTTTGATATTCCGCAATCTCGGTATCGCTTCCGTCACTCATCTGACAGTCGATAAGGCTTTGAGTGCAGTCTCGTATCGCTACCATACCTTTGATGCGTTCAGCCGTTTGCTCCGGCAAATCAAGCTTGCTCATCACGGAATTTTCGCGGTAATAAACATCTCCGTTTACGACGGCATAGGAAAAATTTTTGACCTTCGGATCGGCGGA
>DHJP01000085.1:6438-6946 GCA_002404395.1 Clostridiales bacterium UBA4717 | reverse complement strand
TCAATTCTGCCGTTAATATGAGAGATCGCTTCCCGTAACTGTTCCGCAAGGTCAGCACCTTCAATGGGTTTTACCGTGCATTCCATTTTGCCGTACTGTGTACTTTCCTCGGTAAGCGTACCGAGTATCATTTCGGGATGAGAAGCAAAATACTGATTGATGGTGTACCCCTCGGAAGATTCTCCGAGCTGCGTCCATTCGGCGTTACGCAGTCCCGGAGTTTCACGTTTTTGCAAAAACAGAATATCCGCAACTACATCCGTACCGGCATTACGGCGAAAGGCATTGTTCGGCAGACGTATAGCACCGAGAAGATCGGCTCGCTCGGCAAGGTACTCTCTTGCCGATGAATTTTGCTTATCAAGTGTACCCGAGCTTGTTAAGACGGCTACTACACCGCCCGGACGTACTTGGTCAATGGATTTCGCCAAAAAGTAATCGTGAATCTGGAAATGATGTCGGTCATACTTTTTGTCTGCCACACCGTAATTTCCGAACGGCACATTTC
>DHJP01000085.1:3968-6389 GCA_002404395.1 Clostridiales bacterium UBA4717 | reverse complement strand
TCAAAGAAATCGTTCGGATAGTCGGTTTTCTGAAAACCGTCCACGGTTATGTCTGCTTTTTGATAGAGCTGCTTTGCAATCCGTCCCGTAATGCTGTCAAGCTCTACACCGTAAAGACGGCTGCTTTGCATACTTTCGGGAAGCATACCGAAAAAGTTACCGATTCCCATAGACGGCTCCAAAATATTGCCGCCTTCAAACCCCATTTGTCCGAGCGCTTCATATATCGCCGCAATGACAGTGGGAGAGGTATAGTGCGCGTTCAGCGTTGTCGCTTTCGCGGCTGTGTATTCTTCGGGAGAGAGCGTTTCGTAAAGCTCGGTAAATTCGTTTGCCCATGCGGATTTATCTTCGTCAAAGGCATCGGCAAGACCGCCCCAGCCGACATATTTTGAAAGAACCTCCTGTTCCTCGGGTGTAGCAAGTCTCTTTTCAAACTCCAATTCTTTGAGAAGATTGATAGTATCCATATTCATACGGAATTTGGCTTTCGGACCGCCTGCACCCAAATCCATATCGGTAATACGGAAATTGTGTTTCGGCGGCTCAGGTTCCTCCGTGTGAAGCGTCTGCACCACAATATCAAACGGAATGTTGCTTTTCTCGCCCGGATAAACGGCTGCCGTTTCTGTCCTGTACGGCTCATGTGGGATTTCTTTGACAAGTTCCTGCTGCTCTTTTGCCGAAAAAAATCCCGTATCAAGATAGCGCTCAAATGAAGTACGGTCAATATTCACAGCAGCTTGCCCGGGCAAGCTCGGCAAAGTGTACCAAACATCATCCTCATCCACTCGATCAATTACCATATCCGCACCTTGCCTCTCTTCCGCTTTGGATGAAAGGACTTCTCCGATATGGTAAGCAATTCCCGTAGGTGTTGTAAAGATCGGCTCTGTCTGCTCTACGCCATGGATTCGTTTAATATCCGAAAGATGTTGAATGGCGTTATTTTGCTCTGCAAAGCGCAGGACTTGACCATCTTCCTCATAGAAACGGTTAAGTTCCGCATCCCATATGCCCGTAATGCCGCCCTCGTTCGGGAGCAGACGAATGGAGTATCTGTCAGGTGATTCGGAGGTTTCAGGCACTGCTTTCTGCTCAACAGCGTCTATGCTTTCCCATTGCTGTTCTTCCACAAAAGAACGGACATACTCCGTGCTTTCGCTCCGAAAGATAGGAAATCCCACGCCATTTTGAAAGGTGACATCGCGCAAGCTCACTTTTCCGCCTTGATAATCCACCGCGTCAATCTGAAAGTCACGCTCATCAATGGTTAATCTCATACCGAGCGGAATATAGTCTTTGCCTGTGTATTCTTTGATTAGCGCATACTCACCGTTTTCATCCTTACCCATCAGCACAAGATTTTGTCCGTGCGACCAAATCTGTTTGCCGAAATACGCCCACTGCTCCGTAGGAAATCCCGTCACGGGAACACTCTCTCCGCTTTCAAGCTGCTTGTCAAGCAGTTTCTGTCCGAGATATTCCGAGACGGTTTTCGCATCTTCACCGTAAAACTCGATATTGCCGTCATGCTCAAAGCCGACAATCGTGGAAAGCTGATATTTTTCGCGGATACGCTCATACTGACTTTCACTTGCAAAGTCAAGCACGGAGAGCTTATCTGTTTTATCGACCTCGGTCTGTATTTCCTGCGCTTTTTCAGGAATACGCTCCGTAAACTCCGAAATCAGATGATCGTTTAACGGATTTTCAGAAAGCAGTTTTTCAAATTCATCGGGGGCATAGCTGTACGAGTAAAGTGGGAAAGACTTATCGCGCAGCATAACCGTTTCGGGGTAGATACCCTCAATTTCAAGTTCTTTTCCGTCGATATATGCGCTGTCTCCCACCACATAGGAATAGATTGCTTTACGGTCATCTGTATTATCACGCCTTACGGGAACATACAGTTCCGTACCGTATTCCTGTGCCTTTGCAAGTATGCTTTTCGACGGGACAAACAGCGAAAATACGCCGTTTTTGTATGATACCGCGTCGGCATAAATGCTTTGCAGCCGTTCAGTTTCCGCCTCATTTTCGTCAAGTGCGGAAATGACACTTGCCATATCCGACACAACTCCGTCAAGCCACGCAGAGTCCTCTATCCGGTTTTGAATAGCTTCCAAGGTATGAAACATATCCGTACCCTCGGGCAGATCAAGCGCTGATTTATCGCGTTTGGCATAGAAGCTGTCAATCTTCTGTGCCATGATATGCTTTTCGTAATCGGGGATACGCTCAATATCCTTTTCCGTGAGATATCTGCCGGACAGGATTTGCTTTTCTGTACGTTCGGCTACCTTGTTCCAAGTCAAAAGCACACTCGGCGCATTTTGAACCGTGTATTTTCCGCGAGACAGGCGAAGTCCTTTTCCGTCATGCTCCGCGTGGCTGTCATCCGCACCGCAAAGCGCATGG
>DHJP01000085.1:0-3918 GCA_002404395.1 Clostridiales bacterium UBA4717 | reverse complement strand
TGGGAAGAACCGCCGATTCCGTATCGCCTGCGTATAAAATCCGCCTTTTCCTTATCGCCGTGCTCATGAATGAAATAGGCGTAAGTTGAAAGCCGTCCGTCCGAATATACACCGCCGCCGTTTATATACTGTTCAATCTCATCCTCAGTAATAAACTCCACCATATCACGGAACATATCAATTTCCGACTGCGGCAAAGATAACGGCGTATTATCAAGTTCTGACAGGCGGCGCAGTATTTCGGCGGGCTTGTGAAAATGGAAACGAAGCACGGAGCGATCTTCTTCATACCGTATCAGAAACTCACCCAGCCCCTGCATTACATTCAAACGAAAGTCTCCGTCAGAAAGAAGCTCGGCAATATGCGCCGTGCTTTCCGGAAAACCGCCGCGAAACAGTTCTTCATCCATAAAAAAGTCGATATTGCTGTCCTGATGCAGATACCATAGTTTTTCGGCAAGTTCGTCTCTCTCGTTTTCGATTGCCTGATTCAAAATTATCTGCGGAGCATACCGCCCGCTTGTTATAAGCTCTTTTATGCGTTCGGATGCCTGCTCCCATGTAAAGGTCACGGCTTGGGGATTGTACCGAGCTTCCGTGCCTTTGGCAAGCCTTATGCCGTTTTCGTCAAACCATACGGCATATTTTTCGTTATCGTGCAGGATGCCTTTTGCGCCGTACCGATATTCATTTTTCAAAAATTCCGCGTCATCGCCAGCGTCAAGCATAAAATGAGCGGCAATACGGAGTACGCTTTTACTCTGATTGCTGCCCATTCTGAGTGCTTCATCAAGGATTTCTCCCGATGTTTTATTATCTAAAAAAATATCGGATAGATCATCACTATCCGAAAAGATATTTAACTGTAAATCAGTTCGCTCATGACGATTTCTTCGGCTCTTGCCCGAATACTGTTCATCGCGCCTACCCACGCTAACTGATTGGTCGCTTTGAGCTGTTCGCTCACGCCCTCCGATTTCATAAAGCTCTCGGTCAGCTGTTCCATTCTCCGGTTCGCCGTCCCGTCGATCTCCGAGAGGTGCGCCGACAGCTTGCCTGTCATCAGAAGTCCCTGATACAGTCCGCTGTGATGTTCCCTCAGATACGCCTTGCGCATCCTCCCGAAGCGTCCGAGTGAGTTCGCCTTCTGAGCGTCCATCCGCACGTTCGGAATCAGAAAGCCCGCTTTGCTCGTGTAATCCATTTTCATCATTTGACACATCTCCTTTTTCGGTGTTCTCACGTGTTTCACGTTCATTTCCACTTTCGTGCTTTACCACGCTAAAATCATTATACACTACATTTACATTTTTTGCAAGAGGATTCTGTGAAATTTCCGGGTCCTCTGTTAGCGTCTGCTCCATGGTACGCACCCTGCGTCCGATATCCATAAGGATCGGCATAGCCGCCTCGGACACGGCAGAGCCAAGCTGTGAAAGCGCCATCGGAGTATTAAATTCGCAGATATTCCGGAAATCTTCGTTTTCAAAGAAAATATCGGTATTCAGTCCGCAACGCGAAGCAAGCATATAGTGCAGGCTGTTTACCGCAAGATCGCGGAAACGCACTTCAATGTTCAGTTCATCGAAATCTTCAAGAAAGCTGCCGTCGATGGCATATCGCATATTCCTCATATATTCGGGCATATTTTCCGTAACGACGCTGATTGCTACTTCATACAAGATATCCGACAGAGTATTGCCGTCCACGCCGTAAACATCCTGCAAATATAAAGCGATCTGCTCATGCAGATTTTCGTTCAGCTGCCACAGGTAAACTTCCTTGCTGTTTTCAAGAGGGTGAGTATCCGCCACATCAAATACATATTTGAGTCTCGGATAATCCGAAGAATCGTCTATCAGAGCAATTCCTTTTGCACCGCGGTTTACCCATCGTCCCATTTTGTTGTTCCACAGTTCAAGCGAAGCGCAAGCCGTTGCGTTCGGTCGCTGTGCGTAAATCAGAAGCTGTTCATGGAACGGATAACGGTACAGCCGTGCAGCCGTGTCGAGATATTTCATCCATTCCCTCGGAGAATTGGCTGCGTCTTTTGCCGCCTGTTCCGACAGAGCGCTGATTACCTGATATTTATTTGCCATTGATGCACCCCTTATCTTTCAAATTCTTTTTTCTTGTCACCGACAAACTCCATCTCATAGGCGGGATATTTGCCGCCGTTCTCGGCAAGCCGAATTTTTGCGCTGTATTTTGTTCCGTTTTTCCTTGACACAAGATTTTTGGCAAGATAGAACCCCTTTGTTATAAGAGAAGAGGCAACCGCTTTTGTAAAAGACAACCCGATACTCTGCATAAATTTATTGTCTTTCCAAAGAACAAAATCACAGCCTTTTTCTTCGCAGGCAAAACCGATTTTGCACTCGGATACCGTACCGCCGCACCTTGGGCACACGCCGATATATTTTTCTTTGTCGCGTAGTTTTTCGGTAAAACTCTTTTTGTCATTTTCCTTAACTTCGGAGTAGTCGCAAACAAGGTCTTTCACAAAATCCGCGATTGCCGTCATAAAAACTTCCTCGCGCATTTCGCCTTTTTCCATCTGCAAAAGATGATTTTCCCATTCTGCCGTCATGGACGGAGACTTGATTTTTTCAGGCAGAAGCGATATCAGCTTTACGGCATCATCGCTTGCAAAAATCTGCTTTCCGCGTCGCTCGGCAAAACCGCCGCTTACGAGTTTTTCTATAATGCTCGCTCTTGTTGCAGGTGTGCCTAATCCCTTTTTCTCGGTGTCCTTTTCAAATTCAGCTTTTCCCGCGTTTTCCATAGCTGAAAGCAGGCTGTCCTCGGTATATGGTTTCGGCGGCTGTGTATAGTGTTCGGTAATGTAAGCGCCGACTTCATGAAAAACCGTACCATCCGAGATATCCTGCGGAATCTTGCACTCGTCCGTATCCTCTTTTTTGTCTTTCGATTTCAGCTTTTTCATAAGGGCTTCTTGTACTTCTGAAAAGCCTTTTTTCAGAACCGTCTTACCTTTGACCGAAAATTCCGTACCCTCGCATAGGGCTTTAACCGTCAGTTCCTCATATTCCATCGGCTCGGCAGCAGAAATCAGCGTTCTGTAAGCAACCAACGTATAAATCTGCTGTTCTTCGCGGCTTTTTTCGGATAAATCAGCTTTGAGGCTTGATACTGTCGGCAAAATAGCATGGTGGTCGGTGACTTTCTTGTTATCAATCATGCCGTCAAAATCGGAAACACAGCGCACAGACAGCTTATCTTTTAATCCGTCCGCAAGAGCAGAAACAGTGTCCCTCATATCGTCGGTCAGGTATTGGCTGTCGGTTCGGGGATACGTAACAAGCTTTGATTCATACAGTTTCTGTACATAGTCAAGTGTTTGTTTTGCCGTAAATCCCAAATAGCGGTTAGCTTCTCTCTGCAAAGTAGTGAGATCGTAGAGTCTAGGCGGCGTCATGCTTTTTTGCACGTGCTCGGCTGATGTAACAACAGCGTTTTTTCCTCCGCATTTTTCCACAAGCAGTTCTGCGTCCGCTTTGTCAAACTGTCCGTCTGCGGTCAGCTTCAAATTGTCCTTTTCGATATGGACTTTGTAATAGACCTCTTTTTGAAAACGCTCAATTTGTTCTTTTCTCTCTGTCAGCATGGCAAGTGTAGGCGTTTGCACCCGTCCGACCGTCAGTTTCTTTCCATACTGTACCGAAAAGAGCCGTGTTGCATTGATGCCCACAAGCCAATCGGCTTTGGCACGGCTAAGCGCCGCACGGTAAAGATTATCGTAATCATAGCCCGGGTGAAGATTTGTAAAACCGTCACGAATAGCACTATCCTCCATCGAGCTTACCCACAGGCGGAACACCGGCTTTTTACACTCGGCAAGCTCATAGGTCATACGAAAAATTGATTCACCCTCGCGCCCTGCGTCACAGGCATTGA
>DHJP01000116.1:6343-6977 GCA_002404395.1 Clostridiales bacterium UBA4717 | reverse complement strand
GCTTGCCGTCGCTTCCCGTGAGGTGAAAGCCCTCTTTCGTATGCACGAGTCTGCCGTCTCCGACGTCGTAGACGGCGCGCGTGTCTGCCGCGATCTTGATGTTCACGGGAATATCGAGCCGGTATTTTCCGGCTTCAAGCTCGCGCTTTACGCACTCGCGCTCCCACGCGTACCAATCGGGTATGTGGCTTATGCATTTTCCGCCGTTTTTCGCTTCCATGCGTCCGTCCTCGGTCAGCTCGTAAACGCTGCCGCAGGCGGCGCAGCTGAGCTTTGAGCCGCGGGCGTTCATTTTCCCCTCGGTCTCGCAGTTCGGACATTTGTACAGCACGCGGTTAAGTCCCTCGGCGCGGAACGGCTCGGTGATCTTTATGCCGTTTTCGGTCTGCAGCCTGAAATTATCGAAAGTGAAGCGCGATTTGACAAGCGAGTTTATCTCATCGGCGGAGCGCGACTTTACCTCGCTTGCGGAGAGCAGATATTCGACCTTTGCCGAAACGTCGCAGTCGCGCAGCCGCAAGCCGTTGTAGAGCGGGTCGTGCAGAAACGCGCCGTAGGTGCGTATCATAACGACGGGCACGCCGAGCAGCTTCACGCACTTGCCGAGGCTGTCGGGCAGCGGCGTGGCGCAGCC
>DHJP01000116.1:0-6319 GCA_002404395.1 Clostridiales bacterium UBA4717 | reverse complement strand
CAGCCGTCGAAGCTGTAGCTGGCTTCGGGATACATCAGTATCGGCGTGCGGAGGCGGCGCACGGCGTATACGAGGTTGCGCACGAGCCGCGTGTCGGCGACGAATTTTATCGCGGGAATACATCCGAGGTTTTGCATAAGGCACTTTTTGCCGATGAAGCCGTCGGTCGTGCAAACGATGCAGAAAGGGCGCGGATACAGAATCTTTGAAGCGATCTTCAGATCTATAAAGCTTGAGTGATTCATTAAGGCGAGAAAAGGCTCGCCGCGCTTCAGCTTATCAAGTGCGGAGGCGTCGCATTTGAAGCGCACGTCTCGCAGCTCCCGCTGCGAGAGCAGATATACGAGCGTGCGCAGTAAAAAGCTCGGCCGCCTCGGCTTGAAGCCGAAGTCGTTTTTGAGCCGTATGACCTCTTCATACGGCTTTTTTATTACTTTGATCTTCATATTGATCCCCTTGTCGGAACGCCGGATAAAAAAGCAAGCGTAAATTTTCAGACAGACGAAGCAGGATTCGGGCGTGAGATTTGAATTATCGCCTTGCGGCGACGGCGATCTTGCGTTATTTCCGCCTGAGGGCGCTTATGTTCGGTCGGAGCCCGCAGGCTTCGGCTCAAAGGAGTTCGACTTGCACAATTCAACGGCGAAATCGCAGATACGGCGCGTTGAGTCGGGATGCGCGAAGAGCTTTATCGACTCTTTCATCAGCGCGAGCCTTTGCGGATTGTTGCACAGCGTCCACACGATCTCCTCAAGCGGCAGGGTCGGGCTGACCGCCATTGCGGCACCGTTGTTGAGTAAAAATTCGGTGTTGCGGTCCTCCTGACCGGGGATCGGATTCACTATTATCATCGGAAGTCCCTTTGCCATCGACTCCGAGGTGGTAAGTCCGCCGGGCTTTGTAACTATGCAGTCGGAGGCGTCCATCAGGAGGTCAACGTAATCGACGAAGCCGAGGTTCAGCACCCGCTTTGAAAATTCAAGCGTGTCGATATGCTCCTTGGCTTTGCTGTTGTTGCCGCACACGCAGATTATCTGAAAATCCGACTCTATGCGGTCAAGCGATCCAAGCGTTTCGGCAATGTTTCCGTAGCCCATGCTGCCGCCCATCAGCAAAAAGGTCAGTCGATCCGGATCGAGTCCGAGCGCTTCGCGCGCGCTTTTTTTATCTCTCGTGTGCTCAAACTTCGGGTTTATCGGTATGCCGAAAGGCAGCACCTGTTCTTTGACATAGCCTTTCTGAAGCGCGCCGTAGAGCAGATTTTCATTCGGTACGACCACATAATCGAGCGCGTCGCTTTCCTCCCAATAGGGGTGAAAGGCGAAGTCGGTGAGAATACCTATCGAGCGCGCGCGTATTTTGGCTTTGTTCTTCAGAATATCCACGATTATTCCGGCAAAGACGTGCGTGCAGATTATCACGTCGGGGTCGTACGAGGATATGTATTTTTCAAGCTTCATCGAGAGCAGGGAGAGGGTCAGCGCGCTCGGCGAGTTTTCCGAGGCTTTGTGGCGCAGCTCCGCGAGCCGATAGAAGCTCTTGTAGGCAAGTTTGACCTTGCTTGAAACGAAAAGATAGCCTTTATCGACCGTTTTTCCGAGGAAACGGTTGATATATCTGACCGTGTCGAGCACGCGCACGTCGGCGCCCTTAGAGCTCAGATAGTCGGACAGTGCTTTTGCGGTCGAATTGTGACCCTGTCCCGCGGTCACCGAGAGAATGAGAACTTTCATACTTATCCCCGTGTCGGCGAAGCCGACCCAAAAAAGCAAACGTGAATCTTCGTGCCGGTGCTCGGAGTCTGACGTAAAAACCGAGCCTTCACCGGCGGAGACCGCGCTTTCACGCCGGTCCGCATTTATTTGAACAAATTTACGGTTTCATATTTATTATATTCACGGCATCGTAAAACCCGGTACACGATACACTGCATCGCGGGGGGGGTTCAAAGCCGCTTTTGATACTGTTTTATATTATAGCGTATGTTACGCATAAAATCAAGCCAAACAGCGTAAATTCCGACTTCATTTATTTTCCGGAAAAAGGCGGGGCTGCAAAGCGCCGTCATGCGCGCTCAAGGCAGAAAGCGCGCGGCGCAATATGCGGAAAATTTCCGTTCGTTTGATCGGATATCGCGGCTTTTTCGTATCTGAGACCGTCCGTCTCTCAAAAACTTGCGCCGCGCACTTGACAAAAGTAAATAAGTGTGGTATCATGTAGCCGTGTAAAAAGCGTGGATTGAGACAGTAGCGCAGGGGGAAAGTCCAAGCGAGCCGGGGAGGGTGCGAGCCCGGCACGACGAGCCTTGCGTGAAGATCACTCATGAGCTGCGGGGTGAGCCGTGCGCGGTTAGCCTTTGCCGGAGCCGACCGTTATCCCGGGAGCATATGTTCGTATGCAGGTGGTCTATAAGCGAAGCGTGCCTTCGTCCTGTGGGACGGAGGTATTTTTTGTATCTCAGGAGGAAATCATGTATAAGAAAGTACCGACTACACTTGACTTTGTCAACCGTGAGCATGAGACGCTTGAATTCTGGAAGCAGAACAAAATTTTTGAAAAGAGTCTGAAGGAGCGTGAGGGTGCGCCCGAGTACACTTTCTACGACGGTCCTCCCACGGCTAACGGAAAGCCGCACATCGGTCACGTGCTGACCCGCGTTATCAAGGACATGATACCGCGCTATCACTGCATGAAAGGGCAGGACGTGCCGAGAAAAGCCGGTTGGGACACCCACGGTCTGCCGGTCGAGTTAGAGGTCGAAAAGCTGCTCGGACTTGACGGAAAAGAGCAGATAGAGCAATACGGTATCGCGCCCTTTATCGAAAAATGCAAGGAGAGCGTTTGGAAATACAAGGGAATGTGGGAGGATTTTTCGGGCACCGTCGGCTTCTGGGCAGACATGGACAACCCCTATGTTACCTATCATAACGATTATATTGAAAGCGAGTGGTGGGCGCTCAAGCAGATATGGGAAAAGGGTCTGCTTTACAAAGGCTTCAAGATCGTGCCCTACTGCCCGCGCTGCGGCACGCCGCTGTCCTCTCACGAGGTCGCGCAGGGCTACAAGGATGTCAAGGAGCGTTCGGCGATCGCCAAATTCAAGGTCGCGGGCGAAGATTCCGTATACCTGCTTGCCTGGACGACGACTCCCTGGACGCTGCCTTCAAACGTCGCGCTCTGCGTGAATCCCGATGCTGAATACGTCAGGGTAAAGAGCGGGGACGAGACCTATATCCTCGCCGCCGCGCTTGCCGACAAGGTGCTGCCCGAGGGCTATGAAGTGCTTGCGCGCATGAAGGGAAGCGAGCTTGAGGGGATCGCCTACGAGCCGCTGTTCAACTATGTGCATCCCGATAAAAAATGCTATTACGTGGTCGCCGACGGCTATGTTACGATGGAAGACGGAACCGGTATCGTTCACATTGCGCCCGCATTCGGTGAAGACGACGCGCGCGTAGGACGCAAATACGATCTGCCGTTTGTACAGCTCGTTGACTCGAAGGGCGAGATGACCGCCGAGACCGAGTGGGCGGGCGTGTTCTGCAAGGACGCCGACAAGCTTGTGCTGCGTGCGCTCAAGGAGCGCGGCAAGCTTTATTCCGCGCCCGAGTTCGTGCACAGCTATCCGCATTGTTGGAGATGTTCGACTCCGCTGATCTACTATGCGCGCGACAGCTGGTTCATCAAGATGACTGCGGTGCGCGAGAATCTTATCAAGAACAACAACACTGTCAATTGGATCCCCGAGTCGATAGGCAAGGGACGCTTCGGCGATTGGCTTGAAAATATCCAGGATTGGGGCATCAGCCGTAACCGCTATTGGGGAACTCCGCTCAACGTGTGGGAGTGCTCCTGCGGTCACCGCCATTCGATCGGCAGCATCGCCGAGCTGAAGTCGCTTTCCGACAACTGCCCCGAGAATATTGAGCTTCACCGCCCCTACATCGACGCGGTGACTATAAAGTGCGAAAAGTGCGGCGGCGAGATGCGCCGCGTTCCCGAGGTGATCGACTGTTGGTTCGATTCGGGCGCAATGCCGTTCGCTCAGCATCATTATCCTTTTGAAAATAAGGAAAAATTCGAGCGTCAGTTCCCCGCGGACTTTATCTCCGAGGCGGTCGATCAGACGCGCGGCTGGTTCTATTCGCTGCTTGCGATCTCTACCTTGCTCTTTGACAAGGCGCCCTACCGCAACGTGCTCGTGCTCGGACTCGTGCTTGACGAAAACGGTCAGAAAATGTCGAAATCCAAGGGCAACGCGGTCGATCCTTTCAAGGCGCTCGCTACTCACGGCGCGGACGCGGTGCGCTGGTACTTCTATACCAACTCGGCACCCTGGCTGCCGTCGAAATTCAGCGACCGCGCCGTGACCGAGGGACAGCGCAAGTTCATGGGCACGCTTTGGAACACCTATGCGTTCTGGGTGCTTTACGCCGATATTGACAAATTCGATCCGACCGCGCACAAGCTTGAAGAGTGCAAGCTTAACGTGATGGACCGCTTCATTCTTTCAAAGTTAAATACGATGGTGCGCGAGCTTGACAACAACCTTGCCGCGTATCGCATACCCGAGGCGGCGAAGTGCCTCTCCGAGTATGTGGACGAGCTTTCAAATTGGTATGTCCGCCGTTCGCGCGAGCGTTTCTGGGTATCGGGCGAGAGCGACGACAAGACTGCCGCATACATGACGCTTTACACAGCGCTTGTGACGCTTGCCAAGGCGAGCGCGCCGATGATCCCGTTCATGGCGGAGGATATGTACCGCAATCTCGTTTGCACGGTTGACAAAAACGCGCCCGAGAGCGTGCACCTGTGCGACTTCCCGGTCTGCGACGAGCGTATGATCGACAAACAGCTTGAAGATGAAATGAGCTTTATCCTCGACGTGGTAACGCTCGGCAGAGCGGTGAGAAACACCGCGGGCATCAAGAACCGTCAGCCGCTGTCGGTGATCTACATTAAGACCGACCGCAAGGTGAGCGATTATTACCGCGATATCGTCAAGGACGAGCTGAACGTAAAGCGCGCCGAATTCGTGCCCGACGTGTCCGCATTCTCAAGCTACAGCTTCAAGCCGCAGCTCAAGACGGTGGGACCGAAGTACGGAAAGCTGCTCGGCAGGATCAAAAATGCACTTGCCGAACTTGACGGCAACGCGGCTATGAACGAGCTTGAAACGCAGGGTGCGCTGCACTTCGATTTCGACGGCGAGCCTGTGGAGCTTACGCGCGACGACCTGCTTATAGAGGTTGAGCACAAGGAAGGCTTCGCGTCGATGGCGGATAAGGGCATTACCGCCGCGCTTGACACGACGCTGACCGACGAGCTGATCGAAGAGGGCTATGTCCGCGAGATCATATCCAAGGTGCAGACCATGCGTAAGGACTCGGATTTCAATGTGACCGATCATATCGAACTGCATATTGTCGGAAACTCCAAGCTTTACGACATTGCCGTGAAAAACGCCGATGTGATAAAGACGAGCGTGCTTGCCGATTCGATGGATCCGGACGCCGCCGACGGAGTGACCAAAGAGTGGCAGATCAACGGCGAGGACGTTACCCTCACCGTTGTGAAGAAATAAGATAATAAAACACGGACGAAGCGCAAAAGCTTCGTCCGGTTTTTTATAGGTGCGAATGTGCAGAACACGTGGCAGAGTGCGGGCACAGCGCAGAGTGCAAACGTGCAGGAGGCGAGACAGTGCGCGGAGTTGAGCGAACAGGGTGTGACTGCGCAGAACACAGGGCAGAGTGCAGGACCGTGCAGTGCGCGGTGAGGGCGCAAGAGACGAGTATTTTGACGCTTTCGGGTGAAAATATCCGAAGGCGTTTTTTGATTGCGTAGATTTTTGTACATAGTGAATAAATTATTCTATTCAAATGCGGCGGGTTTTGTTCTATAATAAAAGCACGACGGAGGTCGTAATACGAAAATCAATTAAAACGGAGGTAACTCAAATGAAAAAACTGCTTTCTGTTATGCTCGCGCTGATCTTGGTATCGGCAAGCGTGCTCGGACTTGCCGCTTGCGGCGCCGACTCACAGGCTGACGGCGACGTAGCAGTCTTCTACTACACCTTCAGCGACACCTACATTTCAAGCGTGCGCACCGCGATGGGCAAGCTGCTTTCGTCGGCGGGGCTCAAGTACAACGATTATGACGCCAACGGCAATCAGACGACTCAGACCGAGCAGGTCACGACCGCGATAGCCAAAGGCTCAAGATTGCTTATCGTCAACGTGGTCGACACCGGTTCCAACGACGCCGCTCAGAACATAATCGACATGGCTAAGGCGAAGAACATTCCGGTAATTTT
>DHJP01000089.1 GCA_002404395.1 Clostridiales bacterium UBA4717 | reverse complement strand
TCTTTGAAGTGGAGGCAAAGTAGAATATCCGATCTTCCGTGCCGAGCTTCTCGGATTCGGTGAAGATGTCGAGCAGCTTGACCGGGTGATCGACGTCAAAATCATGAACCGCATATGCATTGTCCCAGAATATTCTGAAATCGGTTGCGGCGGGCTTCAGGGCTGCGAAGCGTCTGACTGTCTCATCGGAATAAATGAAACCGCTCGGGTTTGAATATTTCGGAACACACCAGATGCCTTTGATCGAGGCGTCTGATCCCACAAGCGACTCCACTGCGTCCATGTCAGGTCCGTTTTCGTATATCGGTATCGGAATCATCGTTATTCCGAGCGACTCGCAGATAGCGAAGTGACGGTCATATCCGGGGCTCGGACAAAGGAACTTTACTTCATCAAGTTTGCCCCACGGTTTTTCGCTTCCGAGCACGCCGTAAAGCATGGCGCGCGCGACTGTATCGTACATGAGATTGAGGCTGGAATTGCCGGCGACGAGAATTTTTGAACTCGGTATACCGAGCAGGTCGGAAAAAAGCTTTTTGGCTTCGGGAATTCCGTCGAGCAGACCGTAGTTACGGCAGTCTATTCCCGATTCCGAGCGGCAGTCCTTGTCGTCCTTTACGACTCCGAGCATACCCATCGTCAGATCAAGCTGATCTTTGTTCGGCTTGCCGCGCGACATATCAAGCTTGAGTTTTTTTGCCTTGTATTCGTTAAACTGCTTGTCAAGCAATGCTTTTTCAGCTGCCATTTCTGCTTTTGTCATGTTTAAGTAATTCATAGTAATCCCATGCCGCCGGAGGCGGCTCAAATAGTAATCGGCAATTTTCGGAGAATACTGCAGGGCTTTTCTCCGAAGCTCGCAGGCGCGAAAAGCAATGTTCCCTTAGCGAGCGATTTAGCTTTTGCGCTGTGACCTCACTGTTTGAACGTATATCTGTTCGATATATGTCACCTGTAATTATACTATGCATGAAAGCAAAATGCAAGATAAAAATACATGAAAATTCAAAAATCATACAGATAATTTTGCGAAAAATGCTCAATATCGCGATCTTCCGCCGTGATCCTCGCCGCTGTGTTCAGGGCTTTCGTGACGGTTTTGAAAGTTTTTCGGGTATGAACTTGCATTTTTTTGCGCCGTTTGCATCCGGTCTCGGAGTTACTACCCTGCCGTTCACGATCTTGGGTCCGCCCGCTTTGTGAGGAAGTCTGTGCGTCGGCTCTTGTTCCGGACGGGCGGTTGTACCAGCTTTCGGCAACGCTCTTGCACCCTTTTTCTTTTTGCGTTTGGGTGAAATGATTTTTTTGTTTCTCAAAAAGTTTAAAAGCTTAGAACGTCTTTTCCCGAAGAAGCCCTTGAGGCTGTTCTGTACCGGTTTGCTGAAACGGACGAGCAGCAGCGCACCGACCGCCGCAATTATGAGCAGCGACGCGAGAACGTACAGGATCACGGTCAGCGCGGTCGAAAGTCCGGTCGGATAAAGCACGCTGACCTTTTTGAGCCAAAGCCCGTATTCGCCGCTTTCGGATATATCGGAGGGCTTGTACAGAAGCTTTACAGAGCTGATGTTGCCCTCTACCGCCTCCATAAAATCGGCTACTCTGAAAGTCAGGGTGGTATTGCTGTTTGAGAGCTGCTGAACGACGCCTTCAAACGAATAGCGCACTCCGTTTGCACTGCCGTCAAGCCGCAGCATTACGGTAACCGTCTGAAGCCCCGGTGTGATCGGAGTGAAGTTGACGGTCAGATATTCTACTCTGCCGTCGGTCAGTGAATCACCGTTGTTTGAGATGCCGCAATATCCGAATACCGAGCGAGGGGAAAGTTTTGCATACAGGGCGGTCTCGGTGTATGATTCATCGGTCGGACGCAGTTCGATATACTCCGCATTGTTTGACGGATAGAAACCGGAGGTACTGCCGAGGGTAAGGTCGTATACGGTCTTTTCCTTTAATCCCGGTCTGACGCCGTCGGATTGAGTCGGAGTGGTTTCCATGATGATATGACCGAGCTTCGGTGTATATCCGGAAAGGTATTTGTCGTAGATCTCGTTGCCGGTGAATGCTTTGGCGATCTGCAGACCCTCGCCGCACTTTTCGGTGTCGATATTACGGAAAACTCCGTATATTGCTTTTTTTCCGAGCGGCAGACCGGTTGAGGGGTCGGTGGACCAAAGCCCGAACTTGAAGTTTTCGGGTGAAAAATCCATGTGACGGTAATAAATAAATGCGTCAATATCCTCATTTGCGTCCGCTATGGCATAGGCAAAAGCATACGCGCCTGCCTGAAGATCGCTTGACTGCGCGTCGTCTCCGTTTCCGCCGATCCCGAATTCGCTGATGATTATGTCGCGCACCCTGCCTTCAAAATTCAGATTTTCGGTGCGCATATAATCGCTCAGCACATTCAGATTTTTCATTGTGATGTATTCGGTGTCGGGCGAGTCGACGGCGAGCGGATCGTTCCAGAATCTGCCGTCGGACGGGTCGGACGGGTATGGATTTATTGCAAGCGCCCACGGCAGCTCGCCGCCGGCAGTGATTTTCAAGGCAAACAGGTCAAGAAACGCCTTTGCGCCCCGACTTCCCTCCGAAGCCTCATCCGAAAAGTCGGGATTATTGAATACGTTTGAGACAGACGTAAAGATCTTGGCGTTTGCGCAATGACTTTTTACGGCGGTATAAAGAATACGGAACGCAGACGCGTATCGTTCGGTGTATTCTTCAAGCGACATTTGTCCCGCATAATTCCATCTGCCGGAGTTAACTTCATATCCGAGTATGTAAGCGGGCACAAAACCGTTTTCCGCAGCGTCCGAGGAATAGCGTTCGGCAAAATATTCGCAAAATACTTCAAGCAGCCGCTCGGCGTGGATCGTATCGGTGTTTATTGCAAACTGTATTGCCGATTCCGAATCGCGGTTGATATAAAGCGGATCGAGTCCGCGGTCGGTTCCTTTGCCGAGGACAATGTTGAAATATACGTTAACGCCTTCTTCGGTAAGTACCTTTACCTTATGGTCGAGCAGGGCAAGACTGTTCTCGTAAAAATAGAAGGTTTGACCGAATTTGGTGTAAGCAATCGTGTTTTCCTGCTTTGACGAAGAAAGGTAATCGTTAATATCCACGGTGATCACCGTGTGGCCCACCCCAAGGTATTCGGCGTCGGTCGTGCTCTGGACGATCAGCCCTTTTTTGGTAAGCGGATCCGGAAAATCCGAGCTGTTTTCCGCATAGATCTGCGGATTGTCAATGTATCTGCGCCCGGTCAGCGCGATATATTCGCCCGACTCGGATCTTTCGGCAATGACATATGAATTATAAATACCCTGCCTGAAGGTTTCGAGGTTCAGCGAAAGGTTGGTTTCAGCGTCAAATTCGGCGATGGGAGAAAAAGCGGAAAGCGCGTCAATGCTGTCGCTCGGGCGAAGCTCAAAGAGATACAGCTTTTCATGCTTATGCGAGGCGACAAGTTCTTTGGAGAGCACGGCGGAAATTTTGAGTTCGCTGCGCTCTTTGCCGATCATTATACTGTCAATGCGGCAGTTTTGTGCGTCGGCAAAGGTTTCAAGGCAGAATACGGTCGCCGATATGAGCAATAATATCGTGAAAAAAAGGACGGCAAGCGGTCTGCGCCGCACGTTGACTGCCCGTGTTTCGGTACGGATGGCTGTATATGTCACTTTGATCACCTCGGATGAAATCTGCATATATTTTCCGATTATTATACCATGATTTTGTGAATATTTCAAACATATGTCAAAATAACGCCTGAAAACGAAGAAAGACCGAGAAAAAACGTGGTTTTCTCAGTCTTTTGCTTTCATTCGGCTATGATCTTTTCGATCTCGCAGATATACATATCGTGGAAATCGCGGAGCGGATAGACTTTATCCGGAATTTGCCTGTCGATAAAGTGCGCTTCGTCGAGACTGCTTTTGTACAGCTTGCGCAGTTTTAGTACGAGCCGTGCTCCTTTGAAATACACATCGCCGTCGATATCCATGGGAGTCAAGCCGGCGAGCGCGGCTTTATCGCAGTTTCTGCCGCTTTTGCTCCCGCATATGCGGAGTGCCGGTCTGAAACTCTCGGGATAAAAGCTGAGCGTCATCGTATCCGAATTTTCGATAAATTCGTGAGTGTAGCGCGTTCTGCGCACAAAGATAAAGCAGACATTGCGCTCCCAAAGCACGCCCATGCCGCCCCAGCTGATCGTCATGGTGTTATAACTGCCGTCGCTTTTTTTGGCGCTTACGAGTCCCCAATCCGTTCCTATAAGCTTAAAAACATTGTCCGATATTTCAAACGGTGAAATCTCTTTCATATTTTTACCTCACTGAAAATGTATGAGAGCTTGTATATAATTATTTTATGCCGGTCGACCCAATTTGTTTCAGATCAGTCTGAAAAGATTTTTTTCAAGCAGCACACCGTCTCTGACCGCGGTTTGCGCATTGTATGTGTCAAGTGCACATTCTCCGACAAAAACCGAGGCGCGGTGTGCGCCGGAAACGAAGTCTTTTTTTGAGAGAATGTCGCCTAACAGTACGCTTGCGAAGATATCCCCCGTGCCGGGATAGCTTGCACCGACACAGGGATTTTTTATAAACTCAAAGCTGCCGTTTGAAAGTGCGGCGGTGCAGACGTACTTAAGCTTTCCTTCACGACATTCTGCGCCGGTCAGCGCTATATAGTCACAGCCGTATTTCCGGTGCAACGCGGCCGTCATTTCGGCGGTCAGTTCCGCGACCTCAGCGGCTTCCTTTTCGGAAGTCTTTATGTAGTCGCGCCCGAGCAACAGGCAGGCTTCGGTAAAATTCGGTGTTATGGCATGAGCTTTTGAGCAGAGCTCGCGCATACGCTCGCAAAGGGCTTTCGTATACGTCTGGTAAAGCACGCCGTCGTCGCCCATCACCGGGTCAACGAACACAAACGCTTCGGGTAGAGAGTCTATGATCTCGGAGACCGTGTCGATCTGCCCTGCGTTTCCGAGAAAGCCCGGGTATATCGCGTCAAAGTGAGCGTTTGAAGCAAGCATATGGCGAAAGTTCGGCAGCATGGTATCCGAAAGATCGTAGAAAGTCATATTTTCAAAGCCGCCGGTGTGCGTGGAAAGCAATGCCGTGGGCAGGGCAGTGACCTGGTGCCCCATTGCCGAGAGCGTCGGAATGATCACCGAAAGTGAACATCTGCCGAAGCATGAAAGGTCGTGAATTGCGAGAATGTTGGTCGTTGACATGAATTTCTGCCGTGCCGCCGCAGGCGGCTCATACGTTAAACTTATAATTATTTTACCTCGGTAAAGTGAATTATCAGACTGTCTCCGTCGCTGTAATTGCCTTCGAGATTGACGCCCGAATTCATGAGCAGTGCTCCCGAATATACCTTGCCGTCGCGCGAAGAAAGGTAACGTTTGCCGGCGTCGAGCCCTCTCAGCTTTATCAGATAATATCTCGTATAGATCTCGCGGCGCATGACCGCAAAGGTCAGCAGAGCCTCGCTCTTGTCATCGGCGACATATTCCCATGCGCTGTACATACGATTCTTGTATGGACTGATAAGTCTGTAAAGCTCGCCGTTTTGTACAAGCGCCTGATACTTGTTGTAGTCTTTGATCTGCTTACGTACCATTTCACGTTCTTCTTCGGTGAACTTGGTAACATCAAGCTCATAGCCGAAATTTCCGCCCATTGCCACGATACCGCGGGTTTCAAATCCGGTCGAACGTCCGGTCTGATGGTTCGGAGAAGCCGAAAGGTGCGCGCTCATAGCGGCGGCGGGATATACGTACGAGGTTCCGTATTGAATATCAATACGTTCTATCGCATCGGTGTCGTCGCTCGTCCAGATCTGCGGCGCATAGTAAAGTATTCCGGCGTCGAAACGTCCGCCGCCGCCCGAACAGCCTTCGATCAGCAGATCAGGGAATTTTTCAAGCAGACGGCTCATTACTTCATAAAGTCCGAGCACGTATCTGTGGCAAAGTTCCTTTTGCTTTTCGGGCGGAAGCAGTGCGCTTCCGAGCTCGGTCATATTGCGGTTGAAGTCCCATTTGACATATTCGATTCCGGCATCCGCGATCAGGTTCGACATAATATCTACGATATAGTCGCGCACATCTTTTCTTGAATAGTCGAGCACATACTGATTGCGCGCCGGCGAAAGCTTTCTGCCGTCTACATGGAGACACCAATCGGGATGAGCCTCGTAAAGCTTGCCGATAGGCGAGATCATTTCGGGTTCAAACCAAAGTCCGAACTTCAATCCGAGCGAGTGCACGCGCCGAACGAGTTCTTTCATGCCGCAACGTATCTTCTTTTCGTTTACCGTCCAATCGCCCAGATATCCGATATCGATGTTTCGGTCGGCGCCGAACCAACCGTCGTCGAGCACCAGCATCTCTATGCCGAGGTCTGCGGCATCTTTTGCTATCGCAAGCAGTTTTTCATCGTCGAAATCGAAGTAAGTGCCTTCCCAATTGTTTACGAGTATCGGGCGCTTGCGACCCTTCCACTGCCTGCGGCAGAGATTATTTATGTAGAGTCTGTGGAATATACGGCTCATTTCGCCGATACCGCGGTTTGAATATACACATACAAGCTCGGGAGCGGTAAAGTTCTCTCCGGGAGCGAGCGTCCATTCAAAATCAATGGGGTTTATACCGGCGACGACGCGTGAGGAACAAAGATGGTCGACCTCGGTTTCGATAAGGAAGCTGCCGCTGTAGACCAGATTGAAGCCGTATGCTTCGCCGAGATCCTCGTCCGCATTTTTTGAAACTATCGCCATAAAAGGATTGTGGTTATGGCTTGAGCTTACGCGGGTGCTTTCGACCGATTGCTTTCCGTGATGAAGCGTAACGCGTTCGGGAGTGCGCTCCTTGCCCCAATGTCCCCACAGATTTATGCAATCATAATCGCAGGACGGCATATCGAGTGCGCCGCTGAAAACGCGTTCAAGCGTGAAAGCGGCGTTACCGGTGTTTTTCACCCTGACGCTTTTGGTTATGGCATCGTGATTTTCAAAGGCGGTATATACAAGTGTGACCAAAGCGCCGGTATGGCTGTCGAGCGCATCTATTTCGAGAGTTTCTGCCTCCGATTCATCCGCGTATGTGGAAGGAAGCCCGTCGAGCGCCGGTTTGCCCTTGTATATGCGGTGAGCCGAATATCTGATGTCGGTAGTTGCCGTGCCGTCGGCTCCGCGGATCATCAGCGCGCTTGTGCGGTAATCTCCGATTCCGTAAGTCGGATATTCGAGCAACTGCGCGTCAAGCTGAATCCCGGTATCGGGGCTTTTCGGAAAGAACGATCCGTAATCTTTGTTGAAGTCAAGATAAGAAAGATCGGTGTCCGGTATTTTTGCGCCGTAGTAGCGATGAAAAATATATTCGCCGTCTCCGATCTCTATGACATAGCTGGTGTTCGGAGTGTCGAGTTTGAAGGTGCGGCTTGTTTGATTATAAATAACTGACATGAATTTTTTCCGTGCCGGCATGACCGGTTCCTTTTCAGATTTAGTTATGCATAATTATATATTACGTTTGAAAAAAAGTCAACTGTCCGCGTTAACTTGACAAAAAACGGATCGGGTTATCCGAAAGGCTTTAGATGAATAGAATTAAGAATGAGGACTTTGCTTTATTCGGATGAAGCGTTTGGCTTTAACCGATGATTTCCGCGCGCCTTTTACGGCGCGGGAACCAAAACAAGTCAATATATCGGTTGACCGAAAGGATGGTTGAACATAGATCATATGAGAAACGGTGGAATTTTGGGGCAGATGATGCTCTGCTTATCGCTCGTGGCGCTTTCGGCGGTCATTTTGATTTTCGGCAGCGAGGATACCGGGATTGCCTCCGATGAGCGGTCCGGTATTTCGGGCTATGTACAAATTGCACGGCAATATGCGGTGCGATCCGATCTGCAAACCGCGGCGCGTGAGTTTGCGGATCGCTCGGGGTCTGACGTCGGCTCGGAGTCGGTAGCCGTATCGGTCGGGGAGATAAAGGTATTGCCGCCGATAGTTGCGGACCGTAAAGCCTATGAAAGCTGAGCTTGCGCTGCTTTTTTCCATGCCCGCCGCGGCGGCGGTGCATGAGGCGGGGCATCTGCTGATTATGAAGCTGTTGAAAGTCAGCCGCCGCGGCGGCAGTATAATGCCGTTCGGAATAGGTATATATGCCGACTTTTCGGGAAGTTCTTATAGATCGGAGCTGTTGTGCTGTCTTGCCGGACCGATGGCAAATCTGATTTTAGGGTTGTGGCTTTGGTTTGCCTGCGGCGCACATTCGGAATGGTGGATGACGATGCTTGCATACGGGGCGTTTAATATGTTGCCCTGCGGCAGTCTTGACGGAGGGAGAATCGTTACATTGCTTCTTTTGATATCCGGGGTTTCTGCCGAGCGCGCAGCGCGTATCGCTTCAGTGTTTTCGTTCCTTTGCGCGTTCGCACTTTGGACGGCGGCGGTATACCGGGCGGTCGTGTGCGGAGAGTTTTTGATGTTCGCGGCAGCGTCTTATCTGCTGTTTGAAAGCACAGGCTCTTGACTAAGCCGTAATGAAATGATAAAATAACGAAAAAAAGAAAGAAAGGTCGGCAGTCGGACACGTGCCATGTAAAAATACGATATGTTTGAAAATATGCGCTTTGAGATCATCAAAGCTCCGCTTTTTATCGTTGATTCTGAGGGGATTGTTTATGAAAACCCTGCGTTTTCGGAATTGCATCTGCGAAACCCCAAAATGATCATTACGTTTCCGAATCGTATCCCCGCAAACGACTCATTGGACGGATTTGCGATAGTCAAGCACGGAAAGCAGAGCACAAGTTACCGTGCGGCGCACTACAAAACCGAAAACGGACTTTTCAAAATGTGCATAAAAGCCTCGGCGGTTTCAGAGGTGTTTCCGGTGAACGTGGGAGACCGACTGTTCTTCATGCTTGAGACCTATTCCGAAAAGCTGTTTGTGCCGGCAGGAGGGGGAGCGGTGCTTTGCGCCGACCGAGATACGGTATCGACCGATGCGCCTGTGCTTGAAACGAGCGGTATGTATTCGGATATGTTCGCAACATACAAGTCGTTTTCCGCTGTGTCGGAGGATTTTTTGACAACATTCGGCAACGTGCTTAAAAGGTACGGCGGCAGTACGGAGATCACGTCGGATATTGTTGATAATCCGATCTGTCGGTTCGGAAGCTTCGATGTAAGCATAATATTGTTGCTGTCCGCGATAATGCTGATAAGAGAAACCGGAAGCAGACAGTTGTACTTTGCTCTGAGCGGCAGGTTTTCGGAGTATTGTATAGCTTCGATAGCGGCAGAAAACGACTGCATTTCTGCCGGCAGACGGCAGCTTGCGAGCGCACGCTTCGGGTCGGATGCCGAAACTCAAAGGATCGCCGGGCTGATCGAAAGCTTTGCGGAGCTGTATGGCTGGAAATATTTTTGCAGTGAAGGCGGAGGCAGGCTTTCGCTTTCACTCTGCCTGCCGCGTGTAAATCGCGGCGGCATATCGTTCGGAGACAGCGAGCGCGAGGCGTTTTCGTTTACGGGCATGAGCGAAGCGGTCATTGCAAAGGAGATTGAAGCGGTGCTTCCCGAATATTCAGACGTTTGAAAGCAGTTTTTCAAGGGTAAGCCTGACGCCGACAGCGTTTCGCGCTTGCTCAAGGAGCGTTTGTGCCTCGGGATTTGAATTTTGGATTTTTACTGCGCGTATGAGCAGGTTTTTGGGAGTATCGTCCGGTGAGACCAACTCAAGAATATCCGTTTTGTAGCCGTATGCCGCGAGCGTTTGCACTCTGAGCGAATCGGTAAGAGTTTCGCACAGCCGCTGACTCGTCATGGAATGTGAGAACACAAATCCGAGCCGGTCGGTAAGTTCGGGCGACATTTCGGTGAGCTTGGAGTAAAGCTCGTGATGACAGCAGGGGGTGGACAGTATTACCTTGGCATGAGTTTTTATCGCGTGTGCCAGCACGATATCGGTGGCAATATCGCACGCGTGAAGCGATACTACCATATCGGGATCGTTTTCAAGTCCGAGCGTTCCGATGTCTCCGCAAACGAATTTCAGCCCGCTCATTCCGGAGCGCTCTGCCGTTTTTTGACAGTAGTCGATAACGTCGCGTTTCAGATCCGCTCCGAGCATATTCACGCTTAGGCCGAGCACTTTTTCAAGGTAAAAGTACAGCGCAAAGGACAAGTAGCTTTTACCGCAGCAGAGATCGTATACGGTAATGCTTCCGGAATCGGGAAGCGCGGCGCGGACGGTTCCGACCACCTCCAGAAAACGGTTGATCTGGCGGTATTTAGCTTGCATTTTGTCGTGGATCCTGCCGTTTTTATCACAGATCCCAAGCTGGAACAGAAACGGTTCTGTTGTATATTTGTCAAGAATATACGCCTTTTTGCGGTTGTGGTCTTCCAATATCACGGCGCCTCCGCCGTCCTTTATGCGATTCCCGATATGCACATTGCCCGAGGCGGAACGCTTGATCTCACATTCCCCCGAGGTGGTGAGGATATTTGTCTGCATATATTCGCTCAGCGCCATATCGGCGAGCAGCTCGGGTGCCGAATCGCAGCTAACGTTCTTGTGGTAGGCTTTGTTGTCTTTCGTAAAAGTTTCGATCTGTATTTTCAAACCGTCTTTAGACTTGAACAATGTGACCGTGCTTTTTACCCTGCTTTGGTCGCAGGACTTTGAAAATACCGCTTTTCGGAGCGTCTCTTCCGACAGCACCTTGCGGAAAATATTTATGATTTCATCGCGTTTGAACATTTTGCCGTTGCCCCCGTATATTTTGTGTGTTTAAACTTGCTTCTTTTGATAATGATAGCACATTTTTGACCTCAAAGCAACCTCAATCGGTGCTTTTATGCGCTGCTGCCGCCAAAAAAGGGATAAATTGACGAAAGTATCGCGAAAACTATTGACTTTGCGTTAAATATATGATATAATCCAAACTCGGTATGGCATACGAAAACCGTATGCCCTCCTTACTGCGGACAAATTTTATTATGTGGAAGTCCGCGGTCTAAAGTCCACAAGGAGGTGTAAAAATGGCTAACGTCACTTCAACCTACGAAACCATGTTTATCGTTGATATGTCGCTCGGTGAAGAGGGCATCAAGGCTCTCGTTGAAAAGTTCACCGACCTTATCTCGAAAAACGGCACTCTTGAAACGGTCGAAGATTGGGGCCGCCGCAAGCTGGCTTATCCGATCAATGACCTTAACGAAGGTTACTACACAGTAGCTACCTTCAAGAGCGCACCGGATTTCCCGGCTGAGCTTGAACGTATCTTCGGCATTACCGAAGGCATTATGCGTTCGCTCGTCATCAAGCTTGACGAGAAGGTGCTCGCTAAGAAAGCTGCCGCTCAGGAAAGAGCAGCCGCAGCCGCAGCAGCTGCTGCAGCGGAAGCAGCGACCGAAACTTCGGACGCTGAGTAAGATGATTGCAGAGAGGGACTGACAAATGGCAAATTTCAATCTTAACAAGATCGTGCTCGGCGGCAGACTTACCGCCGATCCGGAACTTCGCCAGACAAATTCGGGCGTGATGGTTACGTCTGTCGGCATTGCCGTCAACAGACGTTTTCAGAGCCGTGATGATTCCGGCGCACAGCAGACCGATTTCTTCAATCTGGTCGCATGGCGCGGAATGGCTGAATTTATCACGAAATATTTTCACAAGGGCTCGTCTATTTGTGTTGTCGGTTCAGTACAGGTAAGGAATTGGACCGACGGTCAGGGTACGAAGCGTACCTCGGTTGATGTGCAGGTCGATGAAGCATACTTCGTTGACAGCAAATCCGAGTCGCAGTACACCGCCCCCGCAGGTGACGTTCCCTACGCTACTCCTCAGGCGGGCAGTGACGCAAAATTCGAAGTGTTGCCCGACGAGGAAGACCTGCCGTTCTGATCGGATAGGATGATATATTACGAAACAGGAGGTTTGATCAATGGAAAACGCAAGAGAAAGAGACGGCGAGCAGAAGCCTTTCCGCGCTAACCGCAAGAGAAAGAAAGTCTGCATTTTCTGCGCCGATAAGATTGACTATATTGATTACAAGGATATAGCAAGACTCAGAAAGTTTACAAGCGAAAGAGCAAAGATTCTTCCGAGAAGAATCTCGGGCGCGTGCGCTAAGCATCAGCGTCAGATCACGATTGCAATTAAGCGTGCAAGACAGGTCGCTCTTATGCCTTATGTAAGCGACTGATTTCCGTTTTCGGAAACATATTAAACGTAAAATTCACAATGCAGAAAAAGCTGTCGCTTCGGCGACGGCTTTTTTGCTTGCCCTGTTTTGTGTCAAGGGATTGAATTTGATCTGAAGATGTGATACAATAAACTCAGTTTTGGATAAGGAGCGAATTTTTATGGATAAGATCTCAAAAGACAATCTTGACAATAACGTATCTGCCGAAAATCAGCTTGAGGGAGGCGCGGATGTCGCGTATTTCGGCTCGTCCGAGCCGGACTTTAAAATAACTTTTGTCGGAAATTCAATTACGCGTCATATGCCGAAGCCCGAGGAGCTTGGTTGGAAGCTTGATTGCGGAATGGCTGCTTCGGCTCCCGAAAAAGATTATGTGCATCTTTGCGTTTCCGCGCTCGAAAAAAAGCACGGCAAAGTCAGGTGCTGTATTGCGCAGGCGGCAAAGTGGGAACGTGATTGGACAAGCGGGACCATACTTGAAAACCTCTATTCGGAAGCTGCGGCATTTGCTCCGGATCTTTTAGTCGTGAGGATCGGCGAGAACACGAAAAGAGAACTGCTCGCGGACAACGATTATGAAGCGGCGTTTGACCGAATGGTGAAGTTTTTCATCGGAAACAGTAACGCGAAAGTTGTGATTACCGGCATGTTCTGGCGGGACGAAAGACTTGAGACGGCTATGAAAGCTGTTGCGGAAAAGCGCGGCTACTCGTTTGTGAGTATTGAGGACCTCGGCGACCGTGACGATATGAAAGCGATAGGACTTTTTGAGCACTACGGTGTTTCGATCCATCCGGGCGATCTCGGTATGAAGAATATCGCGGAAAGGATAACGGAAGCAACAGACGCATTGGTATGAAAGAAAATAAATTGTATAAATGGCTTGATAATTTTTGGTACCATTATAAATGGATAGTTATGGCGGCAGTGCTTTTGCTTGCGTTTGTTGCGGTCAGCACGGTTCAGATGTTTGCGCGTGAAAAATATGATATGTATGTGATGTATGCCGGACCCGAGGTGCTGGCAACACAGAACACTGCATATATAAAGCGTGCTTTTGAACGTATTGATGACAATGACTTTGACGGGGACGGAAAGGTAAATGTAGGTCTGCGTGACGTGGTGCTGCTTTCGCAGGAGGAGCTTGCGGCGGCGCAGGGAAACGGCAATGCGGTCGATGTCAATGCGGCGGCGACCGAGCGGAAGCTGTTTGAGCAGGAGATATTCGGCGGAGACGCGGTAATTTGCCTTTTATCGCCGTACGCGTATGAGATGGTTCACGAAGCCGGCGGTTTTATGACGCTTGAGGAAGTATTCGGATATATTCCCGAGTCGGCATACGACGAGTGCGGTATTCTGCTTTGCGAGACCGATTTCGGAAAATATAACGACGGGCTGAACCGACTGCCGGAGGATACGTTGCTTTGCATAAGAAAAACGTCTACCATGTCGTTCTTGAAAGGACAGTCGAAAACCGAAAAGGCGCATGACTACGCGCTTTCAAAATTCAAAGCGGCGATAGAGTGGGAAAATGCCGCTGATCTTTCGAAAACGGCGCAAACGGCGGAATACTGAGTGAAAAATCCACAATTACCGCAAAAGACTCCGCCTATTTTAATTTAAATTGACGAAAATATAAAAAAACGGTTAAAACACTTGTAAACTTGACAAAAATGCGGTAAAATATTACTCGTTAGGGTATGTTTTAAATATGTTAAATTTTTAACATACCGATTAACTCGCGCTACATTATAAAATATATATTCACGGAGGAATTCAAAATGTCAGTTAAAGTTGCTATTAACGGTTTCGGACGTATCGGACGCCTTGCGTTCAGACAGATGTTCGGCGCAGAAGGCTATGAAGTTGTTGCTATCAACGACCTTACCAGCCCGAAGATGCTCGCTCACCTTCTTAAGTATGATACTGCTCAGGGTAACTATGTTGCTATGGGTCATACCGTAACCTCCAAGGAGCCCGTGCTTGCTGAAGACGGCAAGACCGTTGTTACTCCCGGCTCCATTACCGTTGACGGTAAGGAAATCACTATTTACGCTATGCCTAAGGCAGCTGATCTGCCGTGGGGCGAACTCGGAGTTGACGTTGTACTTGAGTGCACCGGTTTCTACTGCTCCAAGGAAAAGAGCCAGGCTCATATCGACGCAGGTGCGAAGAAAGTTGTTATCTCCGCTCCCGCAGGCAAGGATCTTAAGACTATCGTTTACAGCGTAAACGAAAAGACCCTTGATAAGGAAGACAAAATCATTTCTGCCGCTTCCTGCACCACCAACTGCCTTGCTCCTATGGCAAAGACCCTTAACGATTACGCACCTATCGTAAGCGGTATCATGACCACTGTTCACGCATATACCGGTGACCAGATGATCCTCGACGGTCCTCACAGAAAGGGCGACCTCAGACGTGCAAGAGCCGGCGCTATGAACATCGTTCCTAACTCGACCGGTGCCGCAAAGGCGATCGGACTTGTTATCCCCGAACTCAACGGCAAGCTTATCGGTTCCGCGCAGAGAGTTCCTACCTGCACCGGTTCGACCACTATTCTCGTAGCCGTTGTCAAGGGCAAGGATGTTACCGTTGACGGTATCAATGCCGCAATGAAGGCAGCTGCAAGCGAGTCCTTCGGTTACAATGAAGACATGATCGTTTCTTCCGATGTTATCGGTATGAGATTCGGTTCGCTCTTTGATTCGACTCAGACCATGGTCACCAAGATCGACGACGATACCTACCAGGTACAGGTTGTTGCATGGTATGATAACGAAAACTCCTACACCAGCCAGATGGTAAGAACCATCAAGTACTTCGCAGAACTTGACTGATTCTGACTTATGAATAAACAAAGGGGTGTTAAAAACTCATTTTGAGTTTTTAACACCCCTTTTGATATTGGCAAATCAGGTAAAAGCAAAATAATTGAACAATAACGGTTAAAGACCGCTCCAAAAAAGTAGGGATCGGACCGACTTTTTGAGGTGCTGTTAAAACGCAACGTTTTAACAACACCTTTTTTCGTTTCTGTGGGATTTAATTATACTTGACATATCGTTATAATGTTGCTATAATAATATCGAACTAAAGTTATGTAACGCTATACGCTGATTCTCGGGAGGTAGAGAAATGCCGCCAAAGCCTAAATATACAAAATCGGAAATTGTCAGTGCCGCATTTGAACTTGCTCGCACACGCGGAGAGGAGGCGGTAACTGCGCGGGAAGTCGGAAAACAGCTTTCTACTTCGTCGTCGCCGATCTTTACGGGATTCAAGGATATGGAAGAGCTTAAGGGCGAAGTCCGGAAGCTTGCCGAGGCGCGCTTTTCGGAATACATGAAGATCGCGGATGATTATTCTCCGGCATATAAAAAACGCGGTATGCAGTGGGTGAAATTCGCGCAAGAGGAGCCGATGCTGTTCAGACTGCTTTTTATGCGTCATGATGATGCGGAAAGCAGCTTTGAAAAGGCTTCGGTGATGATACCTTTCGGAAAAGAAAACGATATTGCCATAATTGAGAGGGATTATCATGCTTCGCGTGAACAAGCGGAGCACCTGTTCAGGCAGATGTGGATATACACATACGGAATGTGCTCGCTTTGCGCTTCCGGAGTATGTGCGTTTTCAGAGTCTGAGATCGCGAAACAGCTCGGCGAAATATTCAGCGGAATGGTTTATATTATCAATTCAGCCGAGGCGCCGACCTTGATGCCGATAGAAAAATGCAAGCCGGAAAGCCTTGAAATTGACAGAGCAAACCCGGATTTCAGACGTTGACCGTCCGTGCTTTTTTCGTACGAAAGATCGGGCTGAAACTTTTGTGAGCTGTTATGTGTAAGTCTGCTTCGCGGCAATGTGCGGGGCATAAAGAATATGGGTCGGCTGCGCCGATATCGGGATTATTATGAGATCGAAATTTATGAGGTTCCCGGGCGGAAAAGCAAAGGCTGTGACGCTCAGCTATGATGACGGCGTGAGAGATGACCTCCGCTTCTCCGATATCATTTCCGCACATGGGATGAAGTGTACGTTCAACTATAACAGTGCCATAAATAACGGCTTGACTGACGAAGAAGTTAAAGAATATGTGCTCTCAAGAGGACACGAGATCGCGATACACGGAGCCAACCACCGCCCGACCGGAATACTTCGTCCGATCGAAGGCATACGCGATATGCTTGATTGCAGACTTGCGCTTGAAAAACGCTTCGGCATAATTGTCCGCGGCTGTGCATACCCGGATACCGGAATAACTTTATTTGCAAACGGCACAAATTATCAAATGGTGAAAAATTATCTTACCGAGCTTGATATAGCCTATTCAAGAACTCTCGGCTCGGACAATGATTCATTCAGACTGCCCGCTGACTTTCATGCATGGATGCCTACCGTTCACCACTCAAACCCTGCGGTCATGGATTACGTTGACAAATTCATTGAGCTTGATCTTTCGACCAAGCTGTATCATCCGAAGCGTGACGTCAGACTGTTCTACATGTGGGGACACAGCTTTGAGTTTGGCAATGCGGGAAATTGGAGCTTGCTTGAGGATATCTGCTCGCGTCTCGGCGGGCGTGATGATATGTGGTACGCTACGAATATAGAGATATACGATTATGTAAAGGCGTATAATTCGCTGATATACAGTGCCGACGGATCGACTGTATATAATCCGACCTTGTTTGACGTATGGTTTGACGTTGACGGCAGACTCTTCTGCGTTGAATCGGGAAAAACTTTGAGATTTGAATAATTTGACACATTCTTGTCAAAGGGGGTGAAAAAGCCAAAGCTTTTCACCCCCATGCTTTTGTGATTTCTCAATAAACACAAAAGCCTCCATGTTTTCGCATGAAGGCTTTGGAGCTGCTACCCAGATTCGAACTGGGGACCTCATCCTTACCAAGGATGTGCTCTACCAACTGAGCCATAGCAGCATATTTAATGGCGACCCGAAGGGGACTCGAACCCCTGACCTCTAGCGTGACAGGCTAGCG
>DHJP01000039.1 GCA_002404395.1 Clostridiales bacterium UBA4717 | reverse complement strand
GCCCGTTTGAACGACCGGAAGTCCGATCTCGTCCGATTCCACAGTTCCGCCGAATTTCCGCTTGAGGTTCAATTCAAGCAAATATCCCATCGTTGACGCCGAAAGTCCCGTAGTGTATGAATTGAGCAGGAAAAAAAGCGGTCTGTCGCTGAGTAATGCCGACGTCAGTTCAAGAAATTCGCCGATGCAGTCTTCAAGCTTCCACACTTCGCCGGAGGGTCCGCGGCCGTATGACGGCGGATCCATTATTATAGCGTCATATTTATTGCCGCGCCGTATTTCGCGCTCAATAAATTTTTTGCAGTCGTCGACTATATAGCGTATCGGCGCAGACGCGAGTCCTGAAAGCTCTGCGTTTTGCTTTGCCTGCGCCACCATGCCTTTTGATGCGTCCACATGACAGACCGACGCTCCGGCACGTGCGGCGGCGACAGTAGCGCCGCCCGTATACGCAAAGAGATTCAGAACCTTTATCGGTCGGTTCGCGTTTTCGATAAGCTTGCTGAACCAATCCCAATTGACCGCCTGCTCCGGGAATAGTCCGGTATGCTTGAATCCGGTCGGCTTGATTATGAAGCGTAATCCGAGTTTTTCATAGCCGATCTGCCACTCGGCGGGAAGCTTCGATTTGCCCCATGCGCCGCCCCCGCCAGAGCGTTTATAGGCGGCGTCGGCTTTTTTCCAGAACTCTGATTTCTTTTCGTTCTTCCATATGACCTGCGGATCGGGACGCACGAGAATATATTTTCCCCATGCTTCAAGTCGCTCCCCGTCCGAAGTGTCAAGCAATTTATAATCTTTCCAATTGCGTGCAGTCCACATAGCTATTTTTTCTCTCCGTCGCTTGCGTTTTTGCCTTATTCATCAGTATCGTTATCGCCGTCGTCAAAAAAACTGAGCCGACCGTCGCGGCGGCTTTCATTTGTAAACGGTATGTTCAGGTGTTCATATGCAAGCCGCGTCGCGCATCTGCCGCGCGGGGTACGGCTCAGATAACCTATCTGCAACAGATACGGTTCGTATACGTCCTCAATGGTGATAGCCTCTTCGCCGACTGTCGCGGCGAGAGTTTCGAGCCCGACCGGACCGCCGCCGTAGGCGCGAATGATCGTTTCAAGCATTTTACGGTCGGTATTGTCAAGTCCGAGCTCGTCGATCTCAAGCATATCAAGCGCCGCGCGAGCGGATCCGAGTGTGATCTTTCCGTCGCCTTTCACTTCGGCAAAGTCGCGCACGCGCTTTAAAAGCCGGTTGGCGATACGCGGAGTTCCGCGCGAACGCGAAGCCAGCTCAAGCGCTCCGTCACGGTCGATCGGCACGCCGAGAATGCCGGCACTGCGTGAAACTATCGTAGCCAATTCTTCGACCGTGTAAAGCTCAAGCTTCAGCAGCACTCCGAAACGGTCGCGCAACGGAGTTGTCAGCTGACCGGCGCGGGTAGTTGCGCCGATGAGCGTAAAATGAGGTATCGGCAGGTGTATGCTCTGTGCGGAAGGACCCTTGCCGATGATTATATCAAGTGCAAAATCTTCCATAGCCGGGTAGAGGATCTCCTCCACCTGCCTTGAAAGACGATGGATTTCATCGATGAACAGCACATCGTTCTCGTTCAGATTTGTAAGCAGTGCCGCGAGGTCTCCCTGTTTTTCTATCGCCGGGCCGGAGGTCACGCGGATGTTTACACCAAGCTCATTTGCGATGATTGCCGAAAGCGTGGTTTTTCCGAGTCCGGGAGGACCGTACAGCAGAACGTGATCGAGCACGTCGCCGCGGCCTTTTGCCGCTTCTATGTATACCCGCAGACTCTCCTTTGCTTTTTCCTGACCGATGTATTCGTCAAGATGCTGAGGGCGCAGAGTCTTTTCCACGTCGGTGTCCTCGGGCGTGTATTCGACCGACATTATCCGATTTTCAAAATCCATTTCGTTGATCTCCACAATAGCACTCCGTGTTCGTGAATTTTAAGTTAAATAACGCTCGATCCCGATGCTGACTATCTCATAAGCTTTTTCAAAGCGGCGGTTATCATACCCTCAAGCGAGAGGGAAGTGTCAAGCCCGCGCAGTGCTTCGGCGGCTTCGCTTCTTGAATAACCGAGCACGATAAGCGCGTTGAGCGCGTCCGAATATTTTCCGGAGCTTTTTGAATTTGAAGCGTCGGGCGCCGCCCCGACCTCTGCGGCTCGCCCGAGCTCTTTTGTGAGCTTGTCCTTTAATTCAAGCACGACCCGTGCGGCGATTTTGGCGCCGACGCCGTTCGCGCGGGCTATTGCCTTGGCATCCTGCGAGGAGACCGCGACCGCAAGAGAATCCGGCGTGAGCACCGAAAGTATTGCCAGCGCGGCTTTCGGTCCTACTCCGGAAACCGAGATCAGCTGATTGAATGCTCCGCGTTCGTCATTTGAATGAAATCCGTACAGATCCATCGCATCCTCCCTGACAGAGAGATACGTATATACCTTTACCTTTTCATCAAGTTTGGATGCCAGCGCGGCGAGTGTATTGTCGCTGACAAAGAGCCTGTATGCGAGTCCGCCTCCGTTTCCCGCAGTGTCAATTATAAGCGCGCCCGGTTCGGTAGCGACAAGCTTGCCTGTTATGTAGTGTATCATGGTAAAATTCCGGAACGGTTGGTCCGTCCGACTCCTTAGGCGAGATTTTGACAATTGCCTGAAAAAGCCGAAGATCGATCAGACATAAGCCTGCTTCGGGGCTTCAAGCCTTTCAGACTTTGGTTTGATTGAAGTAGCTCCTTATCCGTGAGCCCGAGCAGTTTGCATGGCATATCGCAATTGCTAACGCGTCGCAGGTGTCGTCGAGCTTCGGCGGATTTTCAAGATTCAATAAAAGCTTTACCATGTGTATGACCTGCTTTTTGTCGGCTCTGCCGTATCCGACGACCGATTGCTTGACTTGAAGAGGAGTATATTCAAACACCTCTACCCCGAGTTGCTTACAGCACAAAAGTATGACCCCGCGTGCCTCTGCGACCGGGATCAGCGTTTTTTGGTTTGTGTTGAAAAACAACTCCTCGATCGCGGCGGCATCCGGCTTATACAACCGGATTATTTCCGCAAGCCGATCGTATATCTGCTTGAGCCTGTCCTCGACCTCGGTGTGCGCCGGCGTAAGTATCGCGCCGTGTGCGAGCGTACAGAATTTCGGCGATCTGTATTCGATCATTCCGTAGCCGACTATTGCAAGTCCGGGGTCTATCCCGAGAATTTTCATGTTTCACCTGCTTTGACAAAGTCAAATAATAAATTATTATATCAGCTTAATATTGACACAATATGAACATTTGCGGACTTTTTAATTATTTGCAGTCAAACCAGGTCTTTCCGACGCTGGTCTCGCAGGTAAGCGGCACGGGAAAGTCCGAAAGCGCCGATTCCATAGCTTGTTTTAAAAGTGCGAGTGCCTCATCTGCACAGCTTTCGGCAGAATCGAGTATCAGTTCGTCGTGCACCTGAAGTATCATTGCTGCGTCAAGCCCGGCTGTCTTGAGCGCCGTATGAGTTTTGATCATCGCAAGCTTTATCACGTCGGCAGCAGTACCTTGTATCGGACTGTTCATCGCAACACGTTCGCCGAATTTTTTTAGCATTGCTTTGCCCGATGACAGCTCCGGGATCAGCCGCCGTCTGCCGAAATAGGTCGTTACATAACCGTCGCGCTTAGCTTTTTCGATCGACTCGTCAAGATACTTTTTTATCTTCGGGTAGTTTTTTAAATATTCATCGATAAAAGCCGCCGCTTCCTTTTTGCTGACTCCGAGATCCTGCGCCAGCGAAAAGTCGCTGATGCCGTACACGATGCCGAAATTGACCGCTTTGGCGCGTTTTCTGAGTTCAGGCGTTACCTCGTCGAACGGGACGTTGAATACCCTTGAAGCGGTATCGGCGTGAATGTCCTTACCCTCGGAAAAGGCGCGGATCATATTTTCATCACCCGAAAGTCCTGCAAGCAGTCGAAGCTCGATCTGTGAATAATCGGCATCGATCAGAACGCGCCCGTCCCCGTGCGGGATAAAATAACGGCGAAGCTCATGCCCGAGTTCGGTGCGTATGGGTATGTTCTGAAGATTCGGACTTGAGGACGAGAGCCTTCCGGTCGCGGTGCCGGTCTGATTGAAGCTTGTGCGGACAATGCCGTTTTTGTCCGCAAGCTCCGGTAATGCATCTGCATAGGTGCTTTTTAATTTTGTTGCGTGTCTGTAGTTCAGGATAAGCGCTACGATCGGGTAGAACGGAGCAAGCTTTTCAAGAATTTCGGCGGCGGTCGAATATCCGCTCTTGGTTTTCTTCCCACCGGGAAGCTTCAGCCGCTCAAAAAGCACTTCGCCGAGCTGTTTCGGCGAATTTATGTTGAATTCGCATCCTGCAAGCGCGTATATCTGTGCGCGGAGCTCATCGGCGGCGTGCCCGAGCGCGTCGGAAAAATGCAAAAGTCCCGCAGGGTCGATCTTGAAGCCGCGTCGCTCGATATCCGAAAGCACGGCGGCAAGCGGCTGTTCAATGTTATAAAGCAGTGAAAGACAGCCGGAATCGTTAAGCCGCTTTTTTAACACTTCTGCAATATTGTATAAAGCGGCGGCGCATTTTTCGGGCTCTGAAGTGTCGATAGAAGTGTCTTTGGTGCAATATCCGACAAGTTTTTCAAGAGTGTAGCGTGCCCCCTCAAGACTCCCCGAAGGCAGATCGGAGATCGTGCGCATTGCAGAATTGTCGATATATGCGGCAAGTGCGCAGTCAAAACCAAAGTGCAGGGTGTCGTCTTCGCAAAGCGTGCACAATGCTTTGGTGTCGCAGGAAATGATCGCCGCGGCATGCTTTGTAACAAGTGCTTTAAAACGCCCGATGTCAAGCACTGCGACGGCATTGCGCCTTCCGTCGTCAGAGATCCCGACCCTGTAGGTATCGCCGTCACGGTAGAGCGTCAGTGCAAAGCTTTTGCCGTTGACAAACTCATCAATTTCATCCGAGTTCAAGTCAAAATATTCGGCGCGATCGTCAAAGCTTGATTCGGTGTCCGACGCAGAATCCGAGCCTGACAGTTTTTCGGTCTGCTCTCTGAATGAGCGAAAGTCAAGCTCGTCAAACAATTTGAACAGCGGTTCGCGGTCGGGACCGCGGTAACGTATATCTTCAAGCTCAAGCCCTATCGGAGCATTTTTGTCGATAAGCGCGAGTTTGTAGGAGAGGCGTGCAAGCGCTTCGCCGTTTTCAAGCTTTGTTCGGACGGCAGGTTTTATGTCGGCGGAATCAAGAGAATCATAAAGCGCTTGGAGCGAGCCGTGTTCGGCAATAAGCTTGAAAGCCGTTTTTTCGCCGACCCCCGGCACTCCCGGAATGTTATCGGAAGTGTCTCCCATCAGCGCCTTTACATCCACATACGCCGAAGGCGAAACACCGTATTTCTCGGCAAAACGATTTTCGTCATAGAGAAGCGTTTCGGTGTTTGAAACGAGGATTATCCCGATTTTGGAGTTTATGAGTTGGAGCATATCGCGGTCGCCCGTAAGTACGTATGAATTCAAAGAATCGACCCGCTCCGCAAAAGAAGCCACCGTCCCTATTATGTCATCCGCTTCGTAACCTTCAAGCGTGAGCACTCCGAACCCAAGCAGTTCGGCGAGCTTTTTAGCGTAGGGAAGCTGTTTCGCAAGCTCGTCCGGCATAGCGCGTCTGCCGGCTTTATATCCGTCGTACAGTTTATGCCTGAATGTCGGCGATTTCAGATCAAACGCTACCGCCGCATAATCCGGCGCAACTTCGGAAAGTTGCTTTATAAGTGTGCGTAAAAAGCCGAAAAGCGCGTTGGTATTTAAACCGGTATGGCTTGTCAGCGGACGTATTCCGTAGAAAGCGCGGTTTAGTATGCTGTTTCCGTCAACGATCAGAAGCTTTTTCAAGACGATCTCTCCTGTATCCCGAAAGGGTAATATTTTTTTGATCTTGCGTGCAGATGCCGCCGGCCATACGTTTAAAAACGGCGTTGCGGACATCGATTGCAATATAAGTATTATAACACGATTCGGAGGCTGTGACAACACTATTGCGTCAAATATCGCGAAAATAAATGTTAACATTTTGTACACTGCACATTTATAATTGTTTTTATAAATGTGATATAATATATTCCGTGCGACGCAAATAAGCAGGAAAGCGGGGGTGTAACGGTTGGCGAAAGAAGAAAAAAAGGAAGTCGGCATACTTACGGACGCGCCCGGAACCAGCCGTTATTATGAGAGCCTCGGTCTGGCGTTCAGATACGCCAGGTTTATCGTGCTGTTTATCCTTGTGGCATTTCTGATAATAAATCTCTCGGTCTTTCGCGATGATATTTCGGTGCGCAATTTTCAATACGTCCTCAAATATATTACCACTGATGAGGACTCTTTGATCACGACCAAAAAAATTCACTATCCTACCTCGGATTCAAAGGCGCTTGAACTGTTCGGCGGCGACCTTGTCAGCGCGGGCAACGGCGGGATCACATTGTATGATACCAACGGAAGCACGGTGCTTGAACTCAGCGACGTTTACTCGGATCCGGTGTTTGAAATAACTCCGAAATATGCCCTGTGCTATGACCTCGGCGGAAATTCTTACGTGATCTT
>DHJP01000096.1 GCA_002404395.1 Clostridiales bacterium UBA4717 | reverse complement strand
TCATGTTCATGTTCATGTTCATGCTCATGTTCATGCTCATGCTCATGCTCGTGCTCGTGCTCGTGTTCATGCTCATGCTCGTGTTCATGCTCATGTTCGTGTTCATGCTCATGCTCATGCTCATGTTCATGTTCAAGCTCATGGAGCACAGACTCAAGGGTGTCGGTGTGTTCCATTGCCTCAAGTATAGTTTTGCCGTCTAACTTGTCCCAAGGAGTAGTTACCATTACCGCAGTTGCGTTATGCTCGCGCAAAAGCTTTACGACGGCGGAAAGTTTTTCGTCACTCATGCCGTCGGTATGGCTCAGCACGATCGTTCCGGCGTGTTCGATCTGGGTATTATAAAATTCGCCGAAGTTTTTGATATACATTTTGCACTTTTTGGCATCCGCAACCGTGGTAAAGCTGTTGAGCAACAGCTCATCGGAGTTTACGTTCTTTACCGCACGTATAACATCCGAAAGCTTGCCGACGCCGGAGGGTTCAATCAGTATGCGGTCCGGGTGATACTCGTCTATGACCTTTGTAAGCGCTTTGGCAAAGTCGCCGACCAGGCTGCAACAGATGCAACCCGAGTTCATTTCGGTGATGTTGATCCCGGCGTCCTTGAGAAAGCCGCCGTCAATACCGATCTCTCCGAACTCGTTTTCAATGAGTACAAGCTTTTCCCCGGTATATGCTTCGGCAATAAGCTTTTTGATCAGAGTGGTTTTCCCGGCTCCGAGGAATCCCGAGAATATGTCAACTTTTGTCATAATAAATCTCCATGCCGCCGTAGGCGGCTCAAAAAATAAGCGTAAATTTTCGATTCGGCGCAGCCGATGAAAATGGGACGGGACCCATTTTCAGAAAATTTGTACGTGAAACTTGAGATCTCACTCGGCGGGGACTCCATTTTCACGTTGTCCATGCCGCCGTAGGCGGCTCAAAAAATAAGCGTAAATTTTCGGTTCGGCGCAGCCGATGAAAATGGGACGGGACCCATTTTCAGAAAATTTGGACGTGAAACTTGAGGCTTCACGTCGTACAACCTCGCTTTCGCAAGATAAAACTTTCATGCTGCACGGTTGCTTTGGCAATCAACTATCATTATATATTCGCAAATGTTAAAAGTCAATAGATGAAAGACTTCAAAAAAGTTAAATTTGCAGATTTGTAAATTTGCACAAGCAAAATGGAAGCTAAAACACAAAACTGTTGTTGACGTACCGAAAAATCCGTGCTATACTTTGATCGATCAATAGTACTTGATTTGAAATATAATACAAAGGGTAAAAGAATAAATTACGTATAAATTCAAAGGGAAATGCAGCTTGCTATTGACAAAAAAACGGTTTTGAAATATAATATAAGCGTAAGGTCGGGCATACAATAATATCACCGACTTGCTTGAAAGGTAATTTGGATTATGGCTGAGATCGAAAACAACGAATTTTTTGACGATAATGTGTATACACTTACCGATGAGGACGGAAACGAAGAAGATTTCGTACTGCTTGCCGAGGGGGAATTCAATGATAACGCGTATGTTGCGCTGATCCCTGCGGATCAGGCGGACAACGAGGAAGCGGAATATGTGATCCTGAGGCGTGCGAAAGACGAAAACGGAGACGAAATACTCGTGTCGATCGACGATGACGACGAGTTTGACGAAGTTTCCGACGCTTTCAACGATATGCTTTTTGACGAGATCGACTACGACGGCGAAGATAAGTAACCGAGTCGATGCGGAAGATTTTGCCGCGGCTGATCTGACACTTTTCGGGGAAAATTAACTTCGGGCAAAGAAATGCGAAGAATATCCTGCTTAGCCCGTGATGATCCGTTCTATAAACCCACACTTAAAAACAGGAGTCTGACTTCTGCCTGCGGGTATGCAGACCTCCCGACGCGCCCTGCTTTTGACACGGCGCGCACGGATGCTGGTAGCACAAAGCGGCGGAGAGGACGCCAAACCTTGCGAAAGCAGGGTTTTATTGACGGATCCACACGACTCGGTGGGAGTTGCAAAAATAATTTCGGGGTTGCAATAGGCGCGGCGTCTGTTGCAACCCCGTTGACTTTTAGGTAAAAAAGCAAATAAGCTGTCAGAACGTGCAAATAACCGCGCAGGAGCTGTTAAAAACCAATGGTTTGACAGCGCTTCAAAAATTCTGATCCGGCTCTCCGAATTTTTGAAGCGGTATTCGGCAGTTCCTGACTCGATAACTTTGACTTTTTGTCAGATCCAACGGCAAAACGGCGGCGTTTTGCCGCCGAGACCAATACCGAGAGAGAGGTAAAAGCTCATTTTGAGTTTTTGCCCCTTTTTTGTATCGCTTTGAGGCGCAAAACAGCGGCTTCGGCATAAAATATGAGTATACCCATGCAAAATCGTATCCATGATCGGTGTCGGCTTCGCCGACAGAAAGCAAGTTATGACGGACACTGAGAGCAAGGCGGAGTTTTATGCTGCGGCAAACTCAAAACGCGGTTTCTTTTCACTGTTTGATGAGATATTCGATGAAAGAAAACTTGAAAAACTGTATATTATCAAAGGCGGAAGCGGCACCGGCAAAAGCCGTCTGATGCGTGAGATCGCCGAGGCGGCGGAGCATTCGGGATTTGCGGCGGAATATTATTATTGTTCCTCCGATCCGAAATCGCTTGACGGAATCATTATCAAAGAAAAAAAGCTTGCCGTAATCGACGGCACGGCTCCGCATACCCGCGATCCGCATTTCCCGGGTGCGGTTGATGAGATCATTAACCTCGGAGAGTTCTGGGACACAGGGGCGCTTGAGTCGGCACGGGAACGTATTATTGAGCTCTGCGATCTGAAGAAAGCGGCTTTTGAGCGCAGTTACAGCCTGCTGTCACTTGCCGGCAAGGTGGACGAAATATCCGACAAGCTGATCGAATCAGCGTTCGATTTTGCAAAGCTTGAGGCGTTTGCGGTGCGATTTGTCGGTAAACTGCCGCGTGACGGCGGCGCGGCACGGGAGAGAGCCGTTTTTGTGAGCGCGATCTCTTATTTGGGACATAAAGTCCTGCCGACATTCGGCTCTGCGGGGAAAATAATTAAGACCGACGGGAAATACGGCGCGTCGGAGGTGGTCATGGCGGCACTGAGACGCGCGGCTAAAAAGCGCGGCGTGTCCTGCACCGTGGCGCTCGATCCGCTCGATCCCGCAAAGTGCGAGGCGTTGTACTTTGACGGCGCGGACACGGCGGTGATAAAGGCGGAAAACTGCACTTGCGGAGAAAACTTCAGAGCATTACGCTTCATTGACGGCGATGCGATGCGTAAACTTCGCCCCGAACTGCGTCGGCTTGAAAAAATGCATACCGAAACTCTTGAGTCTGCGATCGCTTGTCTGAAAGAGGCGTTCGGATATCACGCGGAGCTTGAAAGCATATATTCGGGGACTATGGATTTTGAAGCAAAGGAAGCATTTACCGCAGAGCTTATAAAAAAGCTGATACCCGAGTCGTAGTACCGCCAATGCCGATGTCGTGGATTTGTGCAAATGCCACATAAATCCCTGCATTAAACGGCGACATTCGGCTTGAGTTTTGTGAACTGTAACATACGGGCGGCGATTTGTTTAACAAGTCGTAAATTTTAAGAAAAATTGCCTTCAGCGTTTGAAATCTCCGAATATTTGTGATATAATTATATATTATAAAAGTTTTGACGGAGGAACGGGATTTTGGAGACGATCGTTCAGACGCTGAAGGAAGCTGCCGCTCATATAAGAACCGTGATATCGACGGTGTCCGCTGTCGATATTATCGACATTCTGCTTGTCGCTTTCTTGCTTTACTATGCGTATAAGTTTATCCGCGACCGCAGGGCCGGCAAGCTTGCGCTCGGCGTAATTCTGCTCGTGATATTTATGCTGATAAGCGAGGCGGCAAAAATGTACGCCATGAGCTTTATCATGCAGAATCTGTTTCAAGTCGGAATAATAGCGCTGATAATCGTATTTCAGCCCGAGCTTCGCAGTGCGCTTGAAAAAATGGGAGCAGAGTCGTTCAAGAATCTGCGTTTCGGCGACCGCGGCGGCAGTCGTGAAGAGACTAAAAAGCTCATTTCGGATATCACCTCCGCTGTCTGCGATATGTCGCTTGAGAAGACCGGTGCGCTCATTGTCATTGAACGGGAGACCAAGCTCGGCGATATTATCAAGACCGGTACGGTAGTTGACGCTTACCACGATCCCATGCTCATCAAGAATATATTTTTCAATAAAGCGCCGCTGCACGACGGCGCGATGATAATACGTGATCTGCGCGTATACGCGGCGGGCTGTTTTTTGCCGCTTTCGGTAAGCCCCGAAATAATCAAGGATCTCGGTACCAGACACAGAGCCGGTATAGGCATGAGCGAAAACAGCGACGCGGTGGTGATAATAGTTTCCGAGGAGACCGGTACTATTTCATGTGCTACTGACGGCAATCTCAGACGCGATTTCAGCTATCAGTCGCTAAAGAAATTTTTGGAATCCGAGTTGATCGCCGAGGACGCTGAGTCCGGCGACGGAATCGGAAAACGCAGGAAACTGCGCCGACGCGGGACAAGCGGTGAGTCTGATACGGAGGCGGCAAAATGAAAAGCTTTTTTAAAAATATCGTTGACCGTATATCGTCGTTTAAAAACAGCGAGTCTAAAAACGAAAAGGAGAAGAACCGCGACTTTGCCGCAAAGATATGCTGTCTTGTCGGCGCGGTACTCATTTGGTTTTATGCGGTCAGCGCGCAGACTATAATCGAAGACCGCAAGTTCGTTTCGATACCGGTTGATATAATCGGTGTGGATACGCTTGAGACCGAAAGCGGAATGACTGTGATAAACGGTTACGATTATACGGTGGACGTTACGGTAAGCGGAACGCGCAGTGCGCTCAACAAGATCGGCGCGGATGATATAGACGCTTACGTTGATGTCTCGCAGATAGCGGCTTCGGGCGATCATACGCTTGACGTGCGCACCACGGTGCCGGGAAACGTCAGTCAGAAGGAACTTTCGACCAACTATGTCAACGTCTATGTTGACAAGCGCGAATCGCGGAATGTGCAGATCAAAATAAATCCGTTGTACAGCATTGAATCGGATCTGACTCTCGGCACACCTGCGGCGGACTTTGAAACTATTACGGTCAGCGGTCCGGGCAACGTGCTTGACATGATAGAATACGCACAGGTGACGCTTGAGCTCGGCAAGCTTACAAAGTCGATCACGGCGACCGGCGATATTGTGCTTGTAGGCAAGGACGGAAGCGTCATAACAAATCCGTATGTAAAGCTGAGCCGCAGTGAGATAACCGTTACGGTGCCGGTGTATGCCGAAAAAGAGGTGCCGCTCACGGTGGAGTTCAGGTACGGGTATTACGACGATTCGACGGCGCGTGTGACGATAGTGCCGCAGACGATATTGCTTCGCGGAGATCCGACGGTGCTTTCGGGTATCAATGATATCACCGTGCTTACCGTGGATGAGAAAAAGATGGTCGGCACGACAAATACGCGCACGGTCATGATAGAGCTGCCCGACGGTGTGGAGAACCGCAGTAAGACCGAAAGCGCGACGGTCACGGTCACTCATGTGAATACTTCGACGCGCGAGATAAATGTGCAGGGCATAACGGTTAAAAATCCGAATGGGCTTGACTATACGCTGGTCGATGACAGTATCAATGTGACGCTTCGCGGAAGTTCCGGCTCGCTTGCCATGGTCACTCCGGCAAATATCGGCGCACAGGTGGACCTGTCGTTCTACTCAAGAGGGAGCGGACGGGTAAGCGTGCCCGTTACCATCAGCCTGCCGTCTACACTGTCCGATTCGGTTTACGAGATCGGCGACTACACGATCGACGTTGAAATAAAATGAGCACAGCGCACTTTTAAAGTGCTGCATGCCCGTTTTGAAACCCGAAAGGTTTAATACAAGAAAATGGTAATTTTTCGTAATATCAAGTTGCCGTTTGATGCCGAGCCGGGCGAGGCGTTTATGACGGCGCTGAAAAAAGCGCAACGGCTGGGGCTGAAGGCAAGGGTCGAGGAAGCGCGCATATACAAAAAGTCAATCGACGCCAGACATCGCGACCGTGCGCCGAGCTTCGTGTATTCGATCTCGTTTCCGTGCGGTGAGAAAATAAAATTTCATAAGAAAGCGCTTGATGAAGCGGATGCGACCGTCATTTCGGATCCTTGCGAAAAGCTTAAGGTCGGAAGCGAACCGCTCGGCGGCAGACCGGTGATAATCGGAATGGGGCCGTGCGGAATGTTTGCGGCGCTCGAACTTGCCGAATACGGATACCGGCCGATCGTGCTTGAGCGCGGCGCCGATGTTGAAAAACGGCGCGAGGCGGTAGAGCGTTTTTACCGTACGGGGGTGCTTGAAGACTCGAATATTCAGTTCGGCGCGGGTGGCGCAGGCACCTTTTCGGACGGCAAGCTCGTCACGCGGATAAGCGATCCGCGATGCGCGCGCGTGCTTAAACAAATGCACGACTTCGGCGCGCCCGAGGAGGTCATATATTCCGCCAAGCCTCATGTCGGTACAGACCGTTTGCTTGAGGTGGTGAAGCATATTGCCGCTCGAATAGTATCGCTCGGCGGCGAAGTGCGGTACGATTCCATGGCGGAAGATTTTGAATTTGACGCGCACGGAGTGCGCGCGGTCAAGGTCGGCGGGGAGTATATAGAAACTCCCGTGCTTGTGCTTGCGCCGGGTCACAGCGCGCGCGACACGTATGAAAAACTTGCCGCACGCGGCGTAATGCTTGAGGCAAAGCCGTTTTCGGTGGGTGTGAGAGTCGAGCACCTGCAAAGCCGCGTGGATGAATCGCTTTACGGAAGCTACGCCGGGGATCCGCATCTGCCGGTCGGCGAGTATGCACTGTCTTACCGCCTCGGTGAGCGGGCGGTGTACAGCTTCTGTATGTGCCCGGGCGGAGAGGTCGTTGCAGCCGCAAGCGAGGACGGCGGCGTAGTTACCAACGGAATGAGCCGATATGCGCGCGACGGTAAAAATGCCAACGCGGCGATTGCGGTATCGGTGGGGGCAGGCGATTTCGGAAGCTCACTGTTTGACGGTATGAACTTCCAGCGCAGGATAGAGAGGGCGGCGTTCGCCGCCGGCGGCGGAGGCTATCGCGCGCCGATCGAAACGGTGGGAGACTTTATGAACTCGGCACGGAGCGGCTTATGCGAGCCGACGAATGTGGTGCCGACCTACATGAACGGAAACGTCAGGGTCTGTGCGCTTGACGCGCTCGTGCCGCCGTTCATCGGTGATATGCTGCGCGTGGGCTTTAATGTATTTTCACGCAAAATGGAATGTTTCGGCGACACAGATGCGGTGCTCACCGGATTTGAAACGCGCACCTCGGCGCCGCTTCGCATACTCAGAAACGCCGATTGCAGTGCGGTGAATTTCGCGAATCTGTATCCCGGCGGAGAGGGCGCCGGGTATGCCGGCGGCATTACGAGCGCGGCGGCGGACGGATTGCGGATCGCCGAGTCAATAATTACAAAATACGCGCCGTGCGGCGATCTCTGAATTTACATACTGATATGTGAGGTAATTGCGTATGAAACAAACGGGAAAAGTGATATCGGTCGATGGCATGACCGCAACCGTTGAGGTTTCAAGAAAAAGCGCGTGCGATATGTGTCATAACAATACCGGAGCCTGCAGTGCCTGCTTTACGTTCGGCGAAAAGCAAGCGGTGACTCGGGCGCGCAATGATGCGAATGCCGCGAGGGGAGATACGGTGACGCTTGAAACGGCTTCGGGGAAGGTGCTTGCATATTCGGCGGCACTCTTCTTCGCACCGACGCTCTTGTCGATAGCCGCGTATCTTGCTGCCGCACGCCTTGGAATATCTGCACCGGCGAGCGCGATCGCGACATTTGCCGCGACATTTGCGGTCGCGGCGGTCATATGTGAGCGAACCGCACGGCGCGGATACGATGTTATCGTCGAATCGGTGATCTCGCGAAGCGATACCGATGATATGAAAGAGGATATTCGGAAAAAAGATGAAGATTAAAGACAGAGCAACCGCCGAGAAGCTTTGGACGGTGCGAAAGCCCGCTCCCGACGGCGCGGTTGCCGAAATTGCAAGCGCGCTCGGGGTAAGTACGATCACGGCGTCGCTTTTATATATGCGCGGCTGTACCGATGTCGAAAAGGCGAGCGGTTTTATTTCGCCGGAACATTTTGAATTTCACGATCCGTTTGCACTTGATTCGATGACGGAGCTTTGCGAAGCGCTTGAAGCGGCGCTTGCGGCAGGGCGCAGGATCGTGGTATACGGAGATTATGATGTAGACGGAGTCACGTCGACCTGCTTACTCTGCCTGTATCTGCGTTCGCTCGGAGCGGATGTGGGATATTATATTCCCACACGGACGGGCGAGGGATACGGACTTAACAACGCGGCGATCGACAGGCTGAAAGCGGGCGGCGCCGAGTTTATGATAACCGTTGACACCGGCATTACCGCGATAGACGAAATTGCTTACGCAAAGTCCGTCGGGCTTGAAACCGTAGTGACCGATCACCACGAATGTCGGCGCACTCTTGAGGGAGAGATAATACTGCCGGATACCTGCTGCGTTGACCCGAAGCGAAGCGATTCGTACCCGTTTGACGCGCTTGCGGGAGTCGGGGTGGCATACAAAACGGTTTGCGCGCTTGAGATGCGCAGATGCGGCATGAGCGTCAACGAAGCCGCATACGCAGTACTTGAGAAATATTCGGAGCTTGTAGCGATCGGCACGGTAGCGGATGTTATGCCGCTTATTGATGAAAACCGAGCCGTGACCGCGTACGGTCTGCGGTCGATGGAAAATCCGAAATTTATCGGTGTTAAGGCGCTTATCAGCGCGGCGAGCGGTACCGATTATTCCGACGGGAAAAAGAAAAAATTCGGAGCGGGGCTTATCAGCTATACGCTTGCCCCGAGAATAAACGCCGCCGGGAGATTGGCGAACGCGGCGTACGCCGCCGAGCTGTTTCTGACCGAAGATGAGAGCACTGCCGCGGAGATCGCCGACGGGCTGTGCAAGCTCAATGCCGAAAGACAGAAGCGTGAAAACGAGATGCTTGAGGGCATTGATGAAAAAATCGCATCGGAGTGTTCGGAAGATGATCCTGTGATAGTGGTATCGGACGATTCATGGAATCACGGAATCATCGGTATCGTCGCTTCAAGGATCACCGACAGAACCGGTATGCCCTGCATACTTGTCTCGTTTGAAGGCGGTATTGCGGGTGACGGCGGACCTGATGATATCGGCAAAGGTTCGGGAAGAAGCGTAAAAGGGTTTGACCTTTCACGCGCGCTTGAGTATGCGTCCGGGGCATTGCTCAGATACGGCGGACACGAACTTGCCGCCGGGTTGACCGTCAAGCGTTCGGAGCTTCAAAACTTCAGACGGCTGATAAACGAATGTGCCGCCGAAACGATGAGCGGCGGCGAGGCTGTTTGCAGTTATGAGGCAGACGCAGTGATCGAAGCGGACGAGATCACGCGCGGGCTTGTCGAGGAGCTGTCATTGCTTGAACCTTGCGGGCAGGCAAATCCTACTCCGCAGTTTGAGATCCGAGACCTTTTGATTACCGAGGTGCGCCCTCTCAAGGAGGGCAAGCACATCAAGCTTACGCTTTCATATAAAGACAAGCCGATGACGGCACTGTTGTTCGGCACGCCTTATCGGAGTTTTCCGTATATATGCGGCGATAGTGTAGACTTACTTGCCAAACTTGAGCTTAACGAGTATAACGGGCGAAAGAGTATTCAGCTCAATGTGCGCGATATCAAGCTTTCGAGGTCGGCATGCGATGCAGAGCGCGGACGTGCGCACGAGTATGAATGTTTATGCACGCAAGGCGCTTTCCCGGCGGACGAATTTCCCGAGCGCGCGGATTTTGCCGCAGTTTACCGTGCTCTTAAAGCACGGCTTGACGCGGGCGACTCCGCCGTATGCTTACGGAAGCTTATGCGCGAGCTTAACGAGTGCGGTGTGCGTATGACCTACATAAAGCTCAGGGCCGCGCTTGATATCCTTTCGGAAGCAGAGGTTATAAGTGCTGCCCCCGTAAACGAGCAAGGAGTTTATTCGCTTGCGCCCGGAGTCGCAGTCGGCAAAGCCGAGCTTGAAAAAGTGCCGCTTTACGGAAGACTGAGATCCGGGCTTGCATAAATCGCGGCGTTTGAGAACTCCGTTTTGGGCGGCATGAATCGCAAAAATTTCATCTTTATCAAGTGAAACTTTATTTTCACGCACCGAATTTCCGCGCCGCAGCAGCGCGGAGAATTCACGTTTATTTTTTGAACCGCCTACGGCGGCATGAAGATTATTATGTACGAAGCGATTGAAAACCTGCTTTCCATGCTTGAAAAGACAGGTAAAAATTACGATGTTGAAAAAATCAAAAAAGCTTTTCTGTATGCCGATGAGTTGCATCGCGGGCAGTTCAGAGTCAGCGGCGAGCCGTATATCAGCCACCCGATCGCGGTCGCCGAGATCCTTGCCGGGCTTGAGCTTGATACCGACTCGATATGCGCGGCGCTTTTGCACGACACGGTCGAAGACTGTTCGGACAAGATCAGCATTGAAAAGATAGAAAAGGAATTCGGAAAAGAGGTCGCACTGCTGGTTGACGGCGTAACGAAGATCGTACATTTCAATGTGGTGGACAAAGAAGAAGCCGAGATCGAGAATCTGCGCAAGATGTTTCTCGCCATGTCGAAAGATATCCGAGTCATCTTTATCAAGCTTTGCGACCGACTTCACAATATGCGCACGCTTTCCGCCAAGCCCGAAGCCAAGCGCCGTGAGACTGCGCTTGAAACTATGCACGTGTTTGCGCCGCTTGCTCACCGACTCGGTATGCAGAAGATCAAGCAGGAGCTTGAGGGACTTTCGCTTTCGTATCTTGACCCGATCGGATACGAAGAGGTGCAGAACGACATTGAGCGCAAGTACGGTCAGAATCGTGACTTTATAGAACGCTGCCGTGAGGCGGTGAGCGAGAAACTTCGGGAATACAACATAAACTTTACGCTTGAGGGCAGAGTAAAGACGGTATACAGCATCTACAAAAAGATGTATAACCAGAACAAGAGCTTTGACGAAATATACGATTTTTACGCGCTGAGAATAATCGTCGGCACCGAGCTTGAGTGCTATACCGTGCTCGGTATAATCCATGAGATGTATAAGTCCATGCCCGGACGTTTCAAGGATTATATTTCGACTCCTAAGCCCAACCTTTACCGTTCGCTTCATACGACGGTCATCGGTCATGACGGGATCCCGTTTGAAGTGCAGATCCGTACTTACGAAATGCATCAGGTCGCCGAATACGGTATTGCCGCGCATTGGAAGTACAAGTCGGGCGCAAGCAGTAAAGAGGAGATCGACCGCAAGCTTGAATGGGTGGCAAAGCTGATCGAAACCAACGACGACACTATGGATCCGGACGAATTTTTGAGCACGCTGAAAATAGACATTTTCCATGACGAGACCTTTGTGTTCACTCCGAAAGGCGACGTGATCGTACTGCCTCAGGGAGCAACGCTTATCGACTTTGCATACGCGATCCATTCGGCGGTCGGAAATAAGATGATCGGCGCAAAGATAAACGGAGCGATCGCGCCGATAGACAGCGTTCCGGAAAACGGCGAGATCGTAGAAATACTGACGAGCGCGGCGTCAAAAGGACCGAGCCGCGATTGGCTCAAGATCGTCAAGACCTCCGAAGCCCGCAACAAGATCAGACAATGGTTCAAACGCGAAAAACGTCCCGAAAATATTGTGGTCGGAAGAGCCGAGGTCGATCGCGAATTCAAAAAATACGGCAGAGCGTACACGGATGCTCAGCGCAGTGAAATACTTACGAATATCGCGCACCGAATCGGTATAAAGAGCGAGGACGATCTGCTCAATACCATCGGATACGGCGGTCTTTCCACTTCTAAGATCTCAGGCAGACTCAAGGACGAATTTGAACGTGTGGTTACCTCCGAAACGGCGGACGCGCCCGTAATTGCAAACGACGCTTCCAAGATCCCCGTCAATCTGCCGAGTAAGCGGCATAAATCGGGCGGAGGCATTATAGTTGACGGCGAAAGCGGCTGCCTTGTCAAATTTGCAAAATGCTGTAATCCGCTCCCCGGTGATAAGATCGTCGGATTTATAACCCGTGGATACGGCATCTCGATC
>DHJP01000139.1 GCA_002404395.1 Clostridiales bacterium UBA4717 | reverse complement strand
GTTTCTGAGGCACTCGATCATAAAGCTGCCGAGCGGACTGTCAAAGTCGTCGATCATGGCAAGCGGTCGGTCAAAAAATTCAGGCAGGACGATAAAGTTCACCGCAATATCATTTTCGCCCGCAGGCAAAATCTCCTGTTTTGCGTTCTGCGCCAGAAACAAAAGCTCACCCTCCCGCAGCTTCACGGTCTCGCCGTTGATAATATGAGAGGTCTCGCCCGAGCACATATACACCACTTCGATATAGTCATGCGAATGTGCGGGGAAATGAATAAAGCGGGTATGAGGACGCAGCGTAATAAGTCTGCCTTCTTTAAGCAGTTTACGGCTGTTGACGACCGCGCCCTCGCCGCTCATATATATACTGCGGTCAAAGCTGTCGCCGTGAAGAAAGCACTCTTCTTCGACAGTGTGAGGGCGAAGCTTTTCAAGGATCCGTTCGTTTATCATAACATTTCCATACCGCCGTAGGCGGCTCCAAAAATGAACGTGAAATTTTCGTACCGACTTCAGCGTGAAGATTTCGGTGTGGAACCGAAATCTTCACTGCGCGGGATCGCACCTTCACGCTACGTCCTTCGATCAAGCTTAATAGTTTTCTGCGTGGATCTCGAAAAAGCCCTGCGGATGACCGCAGACCGGGCATACCTCCGGCGCCTTGAAGCCGGCTACCATATGACCGCAGTTGCGGCACTGCCAGAGCTTAACCGAGCTCTTTTCAAACACCTTTGCAGTCTCAACATTTTCAATCAACGCACGGTATCGCTGTTCATGATGCTTTTCGATTTCTGCGACAAGTCTGAATTTGGCGGCAAGCTCGGTAAAGCCCTCGGCTTCGGCAGTTTTGGCAAACTCCGAGTACATATCGGTCCATTCATAATTTTCGCCGTCTGCCGCCGAATTAAGGTTGGCGAGCGTGTCGCCGATCCCGTCAAGTTCGTCAAACCAAAGCTTGGCGTGCGCCCTTTCGTTTTCCGCCGTCATCATAAAAATATCGGCGATCTGTTCAAAGCCTTCTTTTTTTGCCACCGATGCAAAGTATGTGTATTTGCCGCGCGCCTGTGTTTCGCCGGCAAATGCCGCTCTCAGATTCTGCTCGGTTTTGGTTCCGCTGTATTTGTTCATTTGCGCCTCCGATAATATATTTTCGTTTCGATACTATATATTACCGTTTTTTTCGCCGATTATTCCGTAATAATTTCAACTTTGAGATCCGCATTTTGCGGCGGAACATATATTTTTATCAGGTTGTCGTCATTATTTACAGGCAAAAGCTTACCGCGAAGCGACATCACCGAAAAACTCCGCATATCTCCGATGCCCATGCCGAAGCACTTTACATACGCTTCCTTGCTCACCCAGATATCAAGAAATCTTTCACACGAATCACCGATATATAGCTGCTCGTCCCGGGTGAAGAAACGCTCCGCGATCCTTTTGAAGTCAGCTATCTTTCCCGCGCGATCAAAGCGCTCGGCATCTATCCCGAATCGGCTTTTCGACAAAGCAATAAAAACCTCTCTGTCGGTATGAGTAGCGCCTATCGTCGTAGCGCCCGACGCTGTATCGCGGGCAATTTCAAGATACGGTTTGCCCGATTCAGCTCTTTTAACCGATATGCGTCCTTTCAACCCAGGGTCAAATTTATTTACACTTTCAATTATCATGTTATCGGTATCGCATGATCTGTGCCCGCATTTTTTGACATACGTATATATTTTTATGATCATATCGCTTTACCGCTTTCCTGCCGTCCAAACTTTCCGTGATTAAATAATAACACTTTTTCGCACTAAATTCAATATCTGCATATATTATTAACTTTTTGTTAAGATTTTCGGCTCGCTTTGCCGCGGCTTTTATCTCAAAGTGCTGACAAAACTTTAAAAACTTATTGATTTGTTGAGAAAATACTGCTATAATTACTATGTTGGAATATTTTTTCAATTTTGGGTAAAAATCAAGCAAAGAAACAAAACCGACAATCGGGGAGTGATTGATGCGTGAAAATAGATAAAGCTATGATTCCCAACTGTATAACAAGCCTGAGGATCATCGGCTCTGCGCTTTTGTTGCTCGCGAAACCTTTTTCGCCTTATTTTTTCATAGTTTATACGGTGTGCGGAGTGAGCGATGTGCTTGACGGTTTCCTCGCAAGAGCACTGAATGCCGAAAGCGAGACCGGTTCCATACTCGACAGTATCTCGGACATAATGTTTTATTCGGCAATGCTTTTTCACATAGTGCCGTATCTGATACCGATACTTCCCCTGCCTATCTGGTATGCAGTAACCGTAATACTCGCCGTCAGGCTCTGCGCTTATCTGATCGCGGGAATAAAATACAGACGTTTTGCCTCCATACACACATATGCAAACAAGATCACCGGCGGAGCACTTTTTTGCGTGCCGTATCTTATCCATATATTTGACCCGATCGCTGTTTGCTCTGCCGTCTGCATTATCGGCGGATATGCTTCGATGGAAGAAATTCTGATCCACGTGTTTTCAAACAAATATTCCCCAAATGTCAAATCTATATTTTTGATCGGAAAATTCAAGAACTCAGACCCGCAGTAAACTGCAAACAGCTCCCGGATGCGACATCCGAGAGCTGTTTTTTATTTATATTTCAATACGCGCTTGTCTTTTATACGGTAACGGTCCAATTTCTCGTATCTTTGATCCTGCCGAATTGAATCCCCGTTAAAGTATCGTATAGCATCTGCGTAACTTTACCGATCTTACCGCCGTTTACGGTGTATACCTTGTCCGCATAAGCAAGCTCGCCTATAGGCGATACTACCGCCGCCGTTCCGCATCCCCATGCCTCCTTAAGGGTGCCGTCCTCCATGGATCTTGTAAGCTCGTCAACCGAAAGCAGCCGTTCGCTGACCTTATATCCCTCATCACGGAGCACCTCTATGCAGGATTTTCTGGTAATTCCGGGCAGGATAGAGCCGGTAAGCTTCGGGGTAACTATTTCGTCTCCGATCATGAACATAACGTTCATCGCGCCGACCTCTTCAATATATTTTCTTTCCACTCCGTCAAGCCAGAGCACCTGCGTATATCCCTTTTGCTCCGCATTTTCGGCAGCGCGGTTGGCAGCCGCATAGTTACCGCCGCATTTTGCGTAACCGGTACCGCCTCTGACCGCTCTTACATCATCCTTCTCTATCATGATCTTGACCGGATTTATGCCCTCGGGATAATAGCTTCCGCTCGGAGAAGCGATGATCACGAACTTTGCCCGATCTATCGAATGGACTCCCAAATGCTCATCATCTCCGAACATAAACGGTCTGATATAAAGCGACGTACCGTCCGCTTTCGGGACCCACGCGCTTTCAAGCTTTACAAGAGTCATGATCGCTTCAAGCATATCCTCCTCATTCATCCGGGGAAGTCTCAGCCGCTCTGCGGAATTATTCATTCTCCGCACATTTTCGATCGGGCGAAACAGCCCTATCTTACCGTCGGCTCTGTAGTACGCCTTAAGTCCTTCAAAAATTTCGGCGCCGTAATGAAACACGGTTGCCGCCGGATGAAGGCTCAGATTCCCGAAAGGCACGATCCGCGCATTGTTCCAACCGTCATGCCGATTATAGTCGGCAATAAACATATGATCGGTAAACACCTTTCCGAATCCGAGATTTTCGCTCGGTATCGGCTTCGGATTTTCGGTTTTGATAATTTTGATTTCCATAATTCCTCCATACCGTCGTTGGCGGCTCAGATAAAAAACAAAACGGACACTGAGACAGCAGTGCCCGAAAAAAGTAATTTGCTTTTTCGCAAAGAAACGCAGTCCGACAGCTTGAAAAATACCATCTTTTTACCGCTTACCGATGCAAACATAACCGCATTCCTCCCGAAATATAGCAGTATAATACCACTGCTTTGCACCGCTGTCAAGAATATTTTTTTATTTTTGCAAAAAAATTTTCAATTTTTGGCTAAAATCGCCGATAAAACATTATTTGCAACGTATTTTTCGCCTGAACAGTGCACGTCACCGCGCGCCGCAGAATACTTGCCCTTGACAAAATCAGTGTCCCATGCTATAATAGTTCAAAAATGAACTGTTCAAATATGAAGGAGTTATGTATGCGTTTCGGAATAGAAATTCCCAAAAAAATCGCCTCGGCATACAGCAGCGTTTGCAAACCGCTTTGCAAAGCACTCGACCTTCCGCAGACCGCTTTCGATATACTGATGTTTCTCGGCAACAATCCGGAGTACAAAACCGCGTCGGAGATAGCGGAGATACGGCACATCAAAGCAAATCTGATATCGGTGAATGTCGATCGGCTGGTGCGCGAGGGATATCTCGCGCGTCGCAATGTTTCCGGCGATCGCCGAAAAAACGAGCTGATATGCACTGACAAAGCGCAACCGATCATTGAACGCGGTCGGCAGCTTCAGGCGGATTTTTTTGAGAAAGTATACGCAAATATGGACAGCGAGACCCGCAAAGCATTTGCACACGCTTTAAAAATCATCGAAGAAAACTTAAATAAGCTCACGGAGGCAAACGAAAACAAGTGAAAATTCTCCTTATGATACTTACAACCTTTTTTGCCGGCATGGGAGCCGGTCTCGGCACCGGCTTTGCCGGAATGAGCGCCGCGGCAGTCATCAGCCCCATGCTCATTACCTTTTTGGACATTGACCCCTATATGGCGGTCGGAATCGCGCTTTCTTCGGATGTGCTCGCAAGTGCAGTGTCGGCGTATACCTATCACAAAAACAAGAATCTTGACATAAAAAACGGTCTTATCATGATGCTCAGCGTCCTGACTTTTACAGTCGTCGGAAGCTATACGGCAAGCCTTTTACCCACAACCGCTATGGGCGGCTTTTCGGTATTTATGACCTTTTTGCTCGGTTTGAAATTTATTATACGCCCGGTTATGACCACCAAGGAAATGATGGCTCAGACCTCTGCCGTCAAACGCGCGGTGCAGTCGATCATCTGCGGTGCGCTGATCGGTTTTATCTGCGGCTTCGTCGGAGCGGGCGGAGGAATGATGATGCTTTTGATCCTGACCGGAGTAATGGGATATGAACTCAAAACCGCCGTGGGAACAAGCGTATTTATCATGACGTTTACCGCGCTGACCGGCGCGGTCTCACATTTTGCGATCGGAGGCATACCGGATATTCCGACGCTTGTACTCTGCGTAGTATTCACGCTGATCTGGGCAAGAATAGCCGCCGTACTCGCCAATAAAGCTCAGCCAAAGACCCTGAACCGCGCCACCGGCGTCGTACTTGTCGTACTCGGGATCGTCATAATGGGATTTAAGCTTATCGGTTAAAGCTCGGAAGACGATTGATACTTTCTCATGATTTGAAATATAAAACGCCGAAAAGCCTTGATACCAAGCGCGTTCGGCGTTTTATATTATCGCGTAGACGTTTAACACCCGCAAAATTTAGGTAAATCGGTTTACGTTCAGCTATTCAGCCAAAGCATCCTCTATGACCCCCGGGAAATGGATCAATGATAAGTTTTCGTCATTGCACAAATCCGCAAGGCGCTCTGCCTTTTGCAGATCAAAAAACACATCGGGATAGCTTAAAAGAGTTTTCCCTGCGGAATCGATCGCTTCTATTCCGTAAACCGTATACACTTTGCTTGCCTCATCCCAAACATTGTCTTTTCTCACGCGGTAAGTACATATCATTCTGCTTTTCCGTCCTTGAATTTTTCTGTATTGTTAAGTCCAAATGCATAATAATCTTGACAAACAACGTTGTCAGGTGTACAATAATATGTGCTTTTAATTTAATTATCTTTTGATGCAAGCCTCGGATCTTATCCTGCGCTTTTGCCCCGGCATTTCCATAATAGCACACGACCAATAAAAGTTCAATACGCAAGTTTGCAAAACAGGTACTCAAATTTGCATTTGAAAAACCGAATATGCAAGTCCCCCCTGCAAAATATATCATATATGACTTTTGCTCAACCGAATTTGCTTTTTTATTATCATTTTTATCAAGTCGGGCCCTGAAAACCGGAATCTTAAGCGTCAGGTGATAGGATCACGCTTACGGACACGAATTTTAGGAAGGTGGATATACGATGATAGAAAAATTAAGACAATTGAAAAAAGAATCCCATATGACCAACCAGCAGATTGCCGAAAAAAGCAACGTCCCCGAAAGCACGGTTGCAAGAATTTTTTCCGGCAAAACGCCCAATCCTACAATTACCACTGTTGTATCTATGGCAAAGGCGATGGGAGGTTCCACTGCCGATCTTTTAGCAGATGAAGCTGAAGAAACCGAAAACAGCGCAGAAGAACATTTGACAGAACACACGGAATCAATTAAGACGAAAACCGCCGGAGAAAGCGCAACTGTCAAAAGCACCGAGACTATAGCGGCTTCCGAGAACAAAAATTTTATTGCTCCGGAACACAGCGGAAACGAATACGCAACGCAGGCTCCCGATATGTCGGAAGTTATTGCTTCAAATGAAAAACTCTATGAAAATATGATTGAATTATACAAAGCCGAGATACGCAAAAAGGATGTTTGGCTCTCAAGACTGTTTTGGTGCTTAGCCGGCATCATGATGTTTATTTTGTTTGTATTGGTATTTGATATTCTGCATCCGACCTTCGGATTTGTAAAATACTAGAAAATACAGCGTAAATGGGGCGTTACACCTACGGCGTTCCCGGTCGAACCAATAATTTATCAAATAACGAAATACCATCGAAAAAAGCCCGAACAAATCGTTCAGGCTTTTTTCGATGGTACATATGCAGATATCACGAGAACCGCATCTCGGAAGAACAATTTCACAAAGTCACATACGGTTCAGCACGACACCGTTTGGCAGGGGCACAAAGACTCGAACTCTGGACACGCGGTTTTGGAGACCGCTGCTCTACCAACTGAGCTATACCCCTAAATCTCACAAATGGTATTATATCATAAAGGAATCGGTTTGTCAATATCAGATTTTCACTTTTGTCCGCAAAAAGTGTAGGATTACAATAGA
>DHJP01000198.1 GCA_002404395.1 Clostridiales bacterium UBA4717 | reverse complement strand
CGATCAGATTCGGCATGAAAAAGCCGGTCCTGAAAAGATTCGTGCCTTTCATCGGGCGGGTGAGCACTAACGCAAGCAAAAAGGCAAACACATTTACGGTGATCACCGCGACGATCGTGAATTTCACCGTAAACCAAAGCGCCGAAAGAAAATCCCCGCCCTCGGAAAATACTCTCACATAGTTATTTACGCCGACAAAGCTTGCGTTTGACACCGTGGTAAACTCACAGAATGAAAGATACATACCGATAACAAACGGCAGCAGAAACGAGATAAGAAAAGCCAAAAATGTCGGCAGCAGAAAGATCGGAAAGTATTTTCCCACATATTTTTTGATCATGAAGCTTCACCGCCCGTTAAGCGTTGCTTTCGGTTTTCCAATCTGAGATTACGCGGTCCCTGACCTCATTCCATGACAGATTGCCCTGTGCATACGACAGCAACGCCGAGCCGAAATTATCCTTGAAGGTCTGACTCGGGAAAATGGTAAAGTTCCAATCGACGCTTGTCTTATCATCCATCTTCAGCCAACGCGAAACCTCGCGTGCGAGCGGATCGTCCGGCACTTCGTTTTCGTCAAACGAAGAAAACGGTGTGATGAAGTTAAGCTTATCGGTCACATAACGCTTACCGGTATCGCTGGTAAACAGCCAATACAGAAAATCTTCCGCGAGAGTCCTTTTTTCTTCACTGAGGGTCTTGTTGATCGCAAGATAATTTTCGGTTCCGATGCAAAGCCCCTGCGCTTCTTCTCCCTCGATCCCGGTATAGATAGGCATGAATTTTATATCGTTTTCGTCTACGGTATTTCCGCTGACGCCCGAGATCTGACTCCATGCCCAATTGCCGTTCTGCACCATTGCGCATCTTCCGAGGGCAAATTCAGCCATCGAATCGGCGACCTGGCGGCTTCCGAGCAGTTTCGGATCGGTAAGCGAGTTGTGGATATAAAGGTCAAAGATATTCTGATATTCGTTTGCATAGGTGAAGCTTATCTCACGGGTCTTGTCGCTCGAAAGGTCGATATTGTTGTTTTTGAACTCATAGTAGATCGGAATATTTGCAAGGTGAGTCGTCCATCTCCAATCCTCGCCGGGTTTGAGCGAAGTCGAAGCAAACACGCCCTCGATCCCGAGCTCGTCCTTAAGCTTGGTCATATCGGCGACCACGCTTGAGAGCACTTCAAACGAGTTGATCTCCTCAACGCTTGAGATATCGACGCTCTTGTTTTCACTTGTAAAATACGCCTGCATGATACGGTCATTATAAATAATACCGTAACCCTCTACCACGTATGGGATCCCGTAAACGCCGTCTCCCGAAGTTATAGCCATGCTCTTTTCGGACAAAAGACCGTAAAGCTTTGAATCCTTCAGGTCGGCGCAGTAGTCCTTCCATGACGCATATCCTTTCGGTCCGTTGATCTGGAAGATCGCCGGCGCGTCGGCTTTAGCGATCTCGGATTTGAGAGTCTGTTCATAGGTGTTTGACGCCGCAGTCACAACATTCAGCTTAACGCCGGTCTCAGCCTGATATTCTTTGGCGATCTCATTGTAGACCTCTGCGACCTCGGGCTTGAAGTTCAGAAAGTACACACTTTTCTCTGCGGTCTTTTCACCGCAGGAGACAAGCATTGCCCCAAGTGCGCCCGTAAGCAAGACAAGCGCGCAGACCGCCGCTACCGTTTTACTCATTTTGAATTTTAACAAGCTTTTCACTTTTCTTATCATCCTTTCAGAAAAATCTGTATTTAGTTTACCGTCTTTTCGGGCTTTTATGCAAAAGCGGAAATATAAAAAAGGGATGTTAAAAAACTCGCCTTGAGTTCTTTAACATCCCTTCGACATTAGCCCTGACGGTGAAACGCCGCCGTTCTGCCGCTTGAACGGTCAGAAGCGCTGTTAAAAAACAGCGTCTTTTTACAGCGACGCAGTCAGATAAAAATTCAAATGTATCCGATATTATATTTTATTGCAATTGCGATATTCGCCCGGTGTCATACCGTAACGCCGCTTGAACGAGCGGTGAAAATGCTCTATACACTCAAACCCGCTGTCAAATGCGACCGACGAGATACTCATTTCACTTTCGCATAAAAGCTTCAGGGCATTGTCAAATTTGAGGTCGATCACAAGGTCGCAAAATTTCACACCCGTGCGTCGTTTTATAAGTTTGGAAATATAATTTGGAGAATAACCGAATCCGGCGGCAAGACTTTCGGGTGAAACGGTTCTGAAATTTTTGACGATATACTCAAGTATTCCGTTTATATCGGTAGACTCCTTGACAAGTTCGGAAGCAATTTCGGTCTTATAGCCGTCGGATTCTATTGCGTGGGCAATCAGTGCCTGCAGCAATGAAAGCTTTTTAAGTTGGAATCCGTTTTCGTACTTAAAATGACTCTCAATGATCATTGACATTATTTTTTCGCTGTCGTTAATACCGCTTGCTCCCTGCGAGTAAAATACGCAGTATTTCGGATACGAAGCCGAGGAGCCGAGCTTTGAGGCAAATTCGTAAAGCGGATCCGCGTTCTGGCGCAAAGGTTCAAGCATTTTCCGAAACTTGTCCGCTTTAACAAAAATATTTATGAGCGCCGTGTCATGCCGTTTATCGGGTTCGGCAATTACGTCTACGGCATGGTATACAAACGGCGGCATGACGCAGATATCGCCCGTATTCATCACAAGCGGCTTTCCTTCAATTATATTACTGAAAGTACCCGAATACACATACATTACTTCAACATAATCATGCGTATGGTAATCGGGCATTGAAAAACGGTTATGAAATCCGATCCCGATAGATTGCCCGAGATACAGTGGGTACTTCACCATCGGAGAATTCTCGGTATATTTGGCGGCAACGTAGTCCGGGTACACCCGCTCATACGCCTCGCGCGACTCAAGTTCGTGCGCTCGGTATTCGAACAATTCGGCATCAAGCACTGCTTTTTCCATATCTTTTCAGGCTCCTGTTAGCATTATCGGATATCATTCTATCACAATTGACCGAAAAAATCAATGTATTAGCATAATAAGTCATTGAATTTATTTAAAATTTATGGTTAAATTTAGTTATGATCGTTATTTATCCGATAAATGGAGAACGCAGCGTGAAAATTCAATCTCCGTCTCATAAAAATTCAGATTTCACGTCAGAATTTCCGCGCCGGACGCGCCGCGGAAATTCACGTTCGTTTTTTTGAGCCGCCTACGGCGGCAGGGGGATCATTTTGAAAAAGCAGATGATAAAAAAAGTCATGTGTGTGATCATTTCCGCAGTGACGGTGTTTACTTCTTCTCACCTGACGGTAATTGCTGACTCTGATATCCCAAAAGGAGGGGGCTCGGATTTGAAAGTTGAACGTATTCTCGTTGACAGACGTGAAAATGTGCTAGGGATCGATATGACGACGCCGGAGTTTTCATGGACCGAAAGCTCAACATCACGCGGCGATTTCCAGAGCGCATACGAGTTCGGAGTCGCAAGCACTTATTCAAAGGCGGCAAGCGGCGATTACGACGTATGGTACACGGGAAAAGTGATGTCCGATTCCATGCATCTCAGATACGGCGAGTCCGCAACGCATACGGCAAAGCCGCTTGAAGCACGGACGCGCTACTATTTCAGCCTGAAATTGTATGACCAAAACGGGGACGCGTCGCCGCTTTCCGACGTTTATTTTTTTGAGACCGGGCTTATGGACGGCTTCGGCGCATCAAACAAATGGATAACGCACGACACCGGGGAAGAAGATCTCGCCGCTACCTATTTCAGGCGCGAATTCACGCTCGCCAAACCGCGCTCGGAGGTCGATCATGCAAGGCTCTACGCCACCTCCGCAGGTTCTCATGAAATGCTGCTCAACGGAAGCCGCGCGGGCAGCGATTATATGGCACCCGGAAAGTCGGTTTACTCAAAAATACTGTATTATCAGACCTACGATGTGACAGACAAACTGCTCGACGGAAACAACACCGTAGCCTGCCGCCTCGGACACGGTTGGTATTACGGAGGTATGCCCGGAGGCACATATTCCAAGCGCACCGGACTTAAAGCGAAACTTATTGTAACATACAAGGACGGCAGTGAACAGACGATAGACACCGACGGCTCATGGTACTCTTCAAAGAACGGATCGGTAACTCACAACAGATACTACGACGGTGAAACGATCGACGGCAGAAAAAGACTCGACGGTTTTGCCGAAAACGGATATGATACGAAAAAAGGCGATTTTAAACCGGTCAAAGCTACGGACACCTTTGCATATGACGGTGGGCTTATCACCTCAAACATTATCGCCGAGCAGATGCAACCCGTGAGAAACACCGAAATTTTTCACCCTGTCAAAGCAAAAAAAGTCGGCGACAAAAAGTACATATACTATATTGAGCAGAACATTGCCGGCACACTCAGGCTTACCGCAACAGCCGACGCCGGCACCGAGATCACTATAGATTACAGTGAACATGACGGCGACGGCGAAATAGAGATCGGCGCATACCTGAACCACACCGGCACCGACCGCTACATTTTCCGCGGAGATCCCGAGGGCGAAACGGTCGAATTTTCGTTCGCGCTTCACGGATATCAGCTTTTTCAGATAAGCGGACTTGATCATCAGCTTGATTTCAACGATATAGACTGTCTGGTCCTGACAAATGATCTTGAATATGACTCTTACTTTGAATCCTCAAACTCATTGCTCAACCGCTATGCGGAAAACGTAAAATGGTCGCTCAGAGGAAATTTTCTGTCCACACTTACCGACTGTCCGACGCGTGAAAAGAACTCGTGGGCAGGTGACGCACAGATATTCGCACACGCCGCATCATACAACGCAAACGTATATAATGCGTACCGCAACTTTCAGGAAATGATCCGTATGAATCAGGGAGCAGAAGGCGCGATACCCGAGATTGTCGGCGGCAGCGGGACCACGGGCGTGGGCGGAAAGGCGCCTGCCGGCTGGTCGGACGCAGTCATACTGATCCCATGGGAAATGTATTACCAATACGGAGATCTTTCGGCGCTTGAAGAAAACTACGAGGCGATGAAAAAATGGATCTCCTACGTGGAAAACTACTGCGTCGATAAGGAGACCGGCATTAGGATCAACACAAGCTATGCCGATCATCTGGCATGGTTCAACGGCAACTCCGAGTTTTGCAAATACTACGAAAAGGGATATAACGAACAGAATTTTGAATACCGCGAAGTCAAATATGACGAGATCGGCACGTCGTTCACCGCATACAGCTGCAACGTGCTCTCGCATATAGCAAAACTGCTCGGACATGAAGATGACAGCGCCTACTACAAGTCGCTTTACGAAAGCTTCAAAAAGGTATGGCGCGAAAATTACCTCAAACGCGACGCGTTCGGAGGGATCACGATCGAACCGATCTCCGAATCCGAGACCTCATATGTGACCGGCATAATGTTTGACCTTTATAATGAAGACGAGCTGACAACTGCCGGCATAAAGCTTGCCGAACGCATACACGAGCTCGGCGACATTCAGACCGTCGGCTTCATCGGTATGAACTTCTTCTATCAGGCATTAGCAAAGACAAATCAGCTCGACACTGCATTTAAAGTATTTGAGCAGACAAAGCATCCGTCGCTTCTCGCGAGCGTCACCATGGGTGCAACAACGACTTGGGAGACCTACGGAAACGGAGGCGGCTCGCACAATCACTATGTGCTCGGCGCTCCGGGGGCATGGCTCTACTCTGACGTGCTCGGAATTACAAACGGCTACAAGGATGAAAACGCGGGCTACCGTCATTTTGAGCTTAATCCGAATCTCGGAGGTACGCTGACATACGCAAAAGGAGCATATGCGTCCGAATCGGGCAAGATCTGTTCCGCTATGGAATATGTCGGAAACGGATATCGCTACTCGTGCACCGTTCCCGCCAACACTTCAGCGACCCTGTCGCTTCCCTGCAGCGGCGATGCCATCGTCAAAGAGGGTACGTCATTTGCAAACGATGCGGACGGCGTTACGTACATCGGGTATGAAAACGGAAGAAAATACTACGAGCTTGCTTCGGGAAGCTATAGTTTTAACGTATATGACGCCGACTTCTCGGTAAACCTCGGAGATGTTGACGGCGACGGTACGGTGAGCACGGCGGACAATCTCTTTTTAATGCGCCATGTTGCAGGCTTCAGGGGCTATGAAAGCCTGCCCAATGCGGCTGCCGCCGATATTGACTGCGACGGTGCTGTAGGACCTGCAGATCAGATCTATCTCGCAAGAGCGCTTGCAAGCTGGCGCGGATATGAGTTGAATAATCGGCTTGAGCTTGAGATCGCCGATGTTACGATAGCGGGTTCGCCTGATGAGTCGGGCAATTATTCGGGTGAACTGATTTTAGCACTCAGGAAAAATCCCGGAATCGCAAAGCTGGAATTTACGCTTGAGCTTCCGGAGGGGATCGTTTCCGAAAATTGCGTCGGCGGCGACATATTCGACGATACGGCAAACCTCAGCAGCTGTAAAAACACTGCCTCGCCGCGTATCTGCTTTGACTCGGATCAAAACACCTCGGCGGTCGGCACGCTTTTAAGTCTGAAGCTCAAGGTGCCTGCATATATCGCATCAGACGGCGTCGTTTCCGCAAGCTCGATAAAAGCCGCAACTGCTGCGGGAGCTAAAGTGATCGCAAAGTCAAATAACGGAAAAATAATTTGCGGATTCGATTCGCCAGACGCCTTCCTTGAAGCGTCAAAGCTTTCAAGCAACGCGGATAAGCGGTATTTCACCTCGGAGATGAAGCGAGACAATAATTTCCCGTATTTACGCTTCGCCGTTTCAAAAGACGTCGCGTCGTCGGACAATGTCCGCATTGATATGCGTTTTGACGCGGACGCTTTCCCGAGTGATTTTTCCGCCAAAAACAGCAGATATCTCAAACTCGGCTATCGTTCGAACATCAAAAACGCCGACAGCAGCTTTAAGTTCGACATTCTTTCCCCGACAGGCGCACGCCTATGGGGTGCAAACTGCAAGCTGAGCGAAGTTGCTTACGACTCTGATTGGCACGATATGATTATCGATCTCTCCGCGCTCAAGCTTTACGGCGGAGACGGCAGTTACAGTTCGGATTTTGATGCGGTCGAATGGAGCGACGAATGGTACAAGGCATTTTTTGAAGCCAATCTGGACGGCAGGCTCACAGGACTTGTACTCAGACCGTATAATTCGTATAATGTAACATTATTTGAGGGCGAATATTTTGACCTCTCCTACGCGGCATTCTTCTCGGACCGCGCCGCCGCCGAGGACTTTGTATACTCGCCGATTGAAACGACGGATAAAATTAAAATCACCGTAGCTGATATCAGCGCAGGCTATACAATCGCCGACGCGGAAAACGGATATTATGACGCCGCGCTTCCGATCACGCTTTCAGGCAACGCGGAGCTTGGTGCAATTGATCTCAAAATTAAAGTAAGCGACGGTATCGAAACGGTCGGTCATTCAAACGGTGATATCTTCCCCTCCCGCTGCGGAGTAAGCACCGAATACTCGCCGAGCGATTATGAGATAAACTACAAAGCAAACTCATACGACCGTGTGAATGCCGACGGTTGTCTGGCGGTGGCGGCTCTGCATATTCCGGAGACCTTACCGAGCGGCAGGTACAGTGCGGAGATCGAAATTGTTTCCGCATATGATCGCGAGGGAAAAGCGCTTATGCTCGACACCGAAAACGCGCGCGCAGCTCTCACACTGACCTCGCACGCCCCCGCAGCGGTATTTGACGCCGATAATATTACGGGACGCGTCAGAAGCGAGCTTGAAGTCAAGCGTGTTCCTTCAGGCAAAAATCCGTCATATCTGCGATATTTCCCGAGCGGAACCGGAGTTGCCGGCGACGGCACCCGCGCAATTGCCGAATTTGATCAAACGCGCTTCAGAACCGATTTCTCCGCTGTGCAAAGCAGATTTATCAAGCTCTGCTTCCGGTCGAACATCACCGCATCAAAGCAGCTCGGAGTTGACGTTCATACCGGATCGGCAAGACTTTGGGGCGAGCACACTATGTTCGCGGGCATGAAATATGATGGCAATTGGCAAAGCATTATATTCGATCTGAAAGCCATGAAGCTTTCCGCCGGCGAAGGCACATATATCACCGACGGCATTTCCGCCGCCGAGGGCAGCGACGAATGGTATGACGAATTTTACGAAAAGAACCTTTCATCAACTCTTGCGGGGCTGACGCTCAAACCTTACGGCTACGGCGGTGCAACGCTCGGCGCCGACGATTACTTTGACATTATGTATGTCGGATTTTTCAACTCGCTTGAGGACGCCGAAGCCTATGAATACGTATATGAATTTGACCCCACCGTAGAATTTGAAGTACAAAATACCGAAGCGGGCATTACGGTATCGCCGGCGGCAGACGGATATTACAGCGCGCGTATTCCGATAAACCTTACACGAAATCCCGGAACGGCAAAGCTCACAGCCGCCGTCACGGCTGACGCCGAGGTCGAGATAGTCGGCATTGATAACGGCGAGCTGTTCGATCATTCCGAATTTTCGTCTGCGCTCTCTTTGGGCAGAGCCGACATTTCGATAAACGCATCCGCCAACTGCGCGGAAACGGGGATATTGGCGTATATTAACGTACGCTTGCCCGAAAGCGCCGCAAACGGAAGATACGGGGTCTCGCTTGAGGTAACTTCGGTCGCCGACATACTCGGCGATACTCTCGCGCCAAAGGTCGCAAACGGATACATAAAGCTGATCACGCCGAAGCCCGACGCGTTCTTTACAAGCAAGTCGCTTACAAACGGTGTGTCAGGGGTCTATGCTTTTAAAGCTTCAGATGAACACGTGCGGTTCTCTGTCACCAAAAACGGCAGTTCAAACGACTCTACCCGTGCAACTGTAAAATTCGATGAAAGCGTATTCCCCGAGGGATTTACGCTTATTGAATCCAAATACATGAAGATCTGCTACCGCTCAAATATCAAAGGCGCCGCCAAAACAGAGATAAACGTATTTCCCGAAGAACGCGGCAGACTTTGGGGTGTCGGAACGATCAAGGACATGACATACAACGAAGAATGGCAGACGGTGATATACGATCTGGAATCCGCCGGCTTCAACGGCGGCGAAGGATACTATTTAGCCGACGGTACCGACGGCAAGGGCTTCTATGAGTTAAATTTCAACGGTGTAATGTCGCAGTTACTGTTCAGACCTCACACTCCCGTGGGCTCCGATATGAGCGTCGGAGACTACTTTGACGTCAAATACATTGCATTTTTCACAAGCGAAGCAAGTGCGATCGCATATTGACTATAGTTCGCATACTCCCTCCCCTTTCTGTCAGAGAGCCGCACTTACCGTGCGGCTCTCACTTTTATTTACTGTATTTTTTGCGATATTCCTTGGGACTGACTCCGTATGCGTTTTTAAAGAGGCGGTCAAAATAGGACGGCTCCTCAAAACCTACCGACACCGCGACCTCCGAAATATTCGTAAGTTCGGCACTTTGCAGGAGATTCGCCGCGCTCTTCAATCGGAACTCACACCGATACGCCGCAAAGCTTTTGCCGATCTGTTCTTTAAACAGCCTGCCGAGATATTTTTCGTTAAAATGGAGCATATCGGCAATTTCGGCAAGATTGAGCGTGCAATACGGATCCTGCGCATACTCCGTCATCCGTAATACCGCGCTCGGCAGTTTTGCGGTACTGCTTTGCTTTTTCAGGTTTCTTTCGTAGATCTGAGCGGCATATTCGGCAACTATCCGCGCGATATTCATAAGCGTTTCGGTGTCGGCGGTCTTAAACTTTTCGCAATTTGAAAGCTTCGGGGCAAGCTCCTCAAAGCTTATTCCGTGTTTTGCGCAGACATTCATCAGCCGTTCGCTCCCCTGTTCGGGCAAAAGGTTCGATATGTAAACCGTGCCGATGTATTTGTCACCGTAAAAGATCGGGTGCATTACATTGAAAAGCCCGAACGTGCAATATCCGGATGAAGCGCCGTGTTTCATTGTACGGCGGTCGGCATATTCACGGCATCTGATACAGCGTTTCAGACCTTCGGCCTGACTTTGACTTTTCATAAAATTACAGGCGCTGCCGTTATGAATACGATCGGTAAATTCAAGTCCGAGCAATTCGGCGACCGAATTCAGACACCATACGCAGATATCGAAACTGTGACCGTATTCAAGCGCCCTTATTACCTCGCTCATTCTTTTCATACTAATCTCCATGTCAGCGAAGCCGACCCAAAAAACGAACGTGAATTTTCGATCGGCAGTACAAAGTTCGGCGTGAATTTTGATATCTCACTTTCACGCTCGCATACCTCCGAAAACAGTGTAATTATTATACAACCGATGTATCTTTTTTTCAAGACTTTCGGCAAATTTAGTATTATACTGTAAAAAAAGATAAAAGACGCGGAGGTTTCATATGAACAAATATGACATTATAGTTGCCGGCGGCGGATTTGCCGGAGTATGCGCGGCAGTTGCGGCGGCAAGACTCGGAAAACGCACATTGCTTATTGAGAAAGAAGGCTCGCTCGGCGGTGCAGCGGTTTCCTCACTGGTTTTACCGTTCATGGGTTATCACACCACCGTTACCGATGACTCCGGTAACAAAACCGATCTTGATCTGGTACGCGGTATATTCGCCGAGATCGTTGCGAAGCTTAACGCGCTCGACGGCACAGGCAGGCATTTGTTTTCTACCGACCGTCTGAAGCTCGTGCTTGATGAGCTTGTTACCGCAAGCGGCTGCGATGTTCTCTTTGACAGTATGATAGTCGATGTGAATAAATCGGGCAGGCGGATCGACGGCGTTTGTGTGTATTCACTCGGCAGAAAGTACACCTTTGAAGCCGACTGCTTTATCGACGCTACGGGCGACGCCAACCTTGCCGCGCTCGCCGGATGCGAATTCTGGCTCGGACGCGACTCCGACAGGCTCTGTCAGCCGATGACGCTCTGTTTCAGGGTCAGCGGCGTTCCGACCAAGCTGTTGTTTGAAAGGCGTGATGAGATGCAAAAAGTCTATGCTGAGCAAAAGAAATCCGGGCTTTTGCGCAACGAACGCGAAGATTTGCTTTATTTCACCACTATTGATCCGAACGTCACGCACTTCAACTCCACGCGCGTAATAAAACTTGATCCGACCGATCCGTTTGCGCTCAGCAAGGCAGAGATCGAAGGCAGAAAGCAAATGTTTGAACTTTTTGAGCTGCTGCGCAACAATTTTGACTTCTGCCGTGACATGAAGCTCGTTTCAAGCGGCAGTCAGATCGGCGTCAGAGAAAGCCGAATGGTAAAAGGCGAGCATCGTCTTACCGGAGACGAATTGGTGCGCACAGTGAAATTTCCTGACGCGATCGCTGTCGGCAATTACGATATCGACATTCACAATCCGACCGGCAGCGGCACCTCGCACTACTTCTTCAAGCCGGGTGAATTTTACACGATCCCCTACTCAAGCATAGTGGCAAAGGACTCGGACAATCTGCTTGTCGCGGGGCGTTGTATTTCGTGCGACCACGAAGCGCAGGCTTCGATCAGGATAATGCCGATATGCGCGGCGGTCGGACAGGCAGCCGGGACCGCTGCGGCGGTCTTGACCGAACAAAAGGTCGCGGCGCGCGAAGCCGACACTGAGAAGATAAGGAAATGCTTGCTTTCAGCCGACGCTTTCCTCGGCTGAAAACCCAAAACAGTCCTCAGGTCGTGATCTGCCGCTGAATCCGCACCGAAAAGTGCCGAATGGCAAACGCGCAGCGCGCCAAAGCTTTCGGATAGCGGTAAATCGGCAAAGCTTTTAAAACAAAAACTGCAAACGCAGCCTTTCGGTCGGGTTTGCAGTTTTTTGCAATCTGCTGTCCGCAGATCACATGTTATTATTTTTCAAGTGTTACCGGCGCAAGCTTTTTGATATAATCCGCCGTAATGACGACGCGTTTTACATCAGGCTCGGACGGGATATCAAACATTATGCTTCCGAGATATTCTTCAAGAATACCGCGCAGTCCGCGCGCACCGGTGTTACGTTCGATCGCAAGCTTGGCAATTTCACGTAAAGCCTCCGGCTCAAAGTCGATCTCGACGTTATCCATGGAAAACAGCTTTTTATACTGCTTTACAAGCGAATTTTTCGGTTCGGTGAGAATACGCACGAGCGCCTCTTCATCAAGGTTATCAAGCGCAACGATCACCGGGAGTCTGCCGACTAACTCGGGGATAAGTCCGTATTTTACGATATCATGCGCGATAACGTCCTTATATATACCGTGTGAGAGCTTGTCCTTTTTCTGCTTGATCTCGCCCATAAAGCCGGCGGTCTGCGCGCCCATTCTGCGGTCTATCAGCTCGTCTATCTTATCGAATGCGCCGCCGCAGATAAAGAGTATGTTTTCGGTATTTATCTGAATAAATTCCTGGTTCGGATGCTTTCTGCCGCCCTGCGGAGGCACGTTTGAGATCGTGCCCTCAAGAATTTTCAGAAGCGCCTGCTGGACGCCCTCGCCCGACACGTCGCGCGTGATCGAACGGTTTTCACTGCGGCGCGATATCTTATCTATCTCGTCGATATAAATTATACCCATCTCGGCACGTTCGATATCATAATCCGCCGCCTGGATCAGTCTTAACAGTATATTTTCGACATCCTCGCCGACATATCCCGCCTCGGTGAGCGTGGTCGCATCCGCGATCGCAAAAGGCACCTTAAGCGTTTTGGCAAGCGTTTGTGCAAGATAAGTTTTACCTACACCGGTCGGACCTAACAAGAGGACATTGCTCTTCTGGATCTCGACTTTATCGTTCTCGCTCTCACCGTCCTGATCGGATTTTTTCTTATGATGCTTACGGTCAAGCTGCAGGATACGTTTATAATGGTTGTACACTGCGACTGCAAGCGCACGCTTCGCGGCGTCCTGCCCGATCACATACTCGTCAAGCGTTTCTTTGATCTTGTGCGGCTTCGGAAGCGTTTCAAGCGTCAGCTCGCCGTTATCGGCGACAAGCGCTTCATCTTCCGCCTCGGCGATCAGATCATAACACGCATCGACGCATCTGTCGCAGATGCATACACCGGTCGGCGAAGGAATAAGTAATGCAGTCTGCTCCTCGCTTCTGCCGCAAAAAGCGCAGAAGTTCCTTTTGCCGTTTGAATATTTATCAGCCATCTTTGTTTTTCAGCCTTTCTATGCGGTAGGGGTGTGGTTTCTCAAAGCGAATTGCGGTCGGCTACAACTTTGTCGATAAGTCCGTATTCCTTTGCCGCTTCGGCTGTGAGCCAATTGTCGCGGTCGGTATCTGCGGCGATAACGTCAACGGGTTTGCCGGTATTCTGAGAAAGGATATTGTTAAGGCGTTCTTTGGTCCGTCTCATATGCTCTGCGGCAATAAGGATATCGGAAGCCTGACCCTGCGTTCCGCCGAGCGGCTGGTGGATCATGATCTCGCTGTTCGG